>CAZTOS010000038.1:10836-21108 GCA_964615185.1 uncultured Thermococci archaeon | reverse complement strand
GGCAATAGAGCTGCTAAGGACGAGGATGACGTCTGATTTATCGTAAAAACCTCCTCGAGGAATTAGAAAAGCGTGAAATTATGTGAAATTATAAACATAGGAGAGCAATGCGATAAGCTTAAATATGCAAATTTTTTTACATATGTATGAAGGTGAGAAGTATGGCAAGGATCGTACTGAGCACCGATGAGACGCTAACGAGCACCTATCATGATGTTCCTTTGTTGGATTTTCTGGGCTGTGCCCCCTATGACAAGCTCCCCAAGTGGGTCTTCAGTCTCCTCGACAGCCAGCTTCCAGACGAGAACGGCGTTTTAACACAGGCCCCCTACGGACTCAGGAAGATTGAGGCTGCACTGCTTGCTCAGGGATTCAGGAGGGAGGAAATCGTCGTTGCACATCCGCGCAAAATCGGGAAGTTTATCGGCAATGACACTACCATAGTGGCGCTCTACGAGATGGATCCCCTTGGCCTTGGCCCTGTCAGTATGATGTTCACCAACGGCGGTCAGTGGAAGAACTACACGAGCGTTAAGTTCAGGGAGCTCGTCGAGCGGATAAACCACATCAGGGACGCCAAAGGACTGAACTTCAAGCTCGTCGTTGGAGGTCCAGGAGCCTGGCAACTTGAGTTCAAGAGAGAAGAGAGAGAAAAGCTTAAAATTGACCACGTCGTCATAGGCGAGGTTGATCACGTCGCTGGAGAACTCTTCAGGGACATAGAGAGTGGCAATGCTGATGAGACAATATCTATAAAAGGCTGGCCAAGGGTCGAGCAGATACCCACGATAGTGGCGCCCTCTTACAAGGGCCTCGTCGAGGTAATGCGTGGTTGCGGGAGGGGGTGCCGCTTCTGCGAGCCCAACTTAAGAGTGGCCCGTTACATTCCTCTCGAGAAAATTGAAGAGGAGATAAGGCTCAACGTGAGGGCGGGAATAGATCACGCTTGGCTCCACAGCGAGGACATCTTCCTCTACAAGGTCGAGGACAAGAAGAACTTCTATCCGAACGCTGAAGCAGTAGTTGAGTTGTTCGAGATGGCCAGGGGCTACACCAAGAACGTAAACCCGACCCACGGGGCTGTAGCTGGAGCACTGGCGAACCCTGGCATGATAGAGGAAATCTCCCGCATAGTAGAAGCAGGCCCCAACCACTGGATTGGAATTCAAGTTGGCTTCGAGACAGCCTCACCAGAACTCATTGGAAAGTACATGAACAACAAGATGAAGCCCTTCTCGCCCGAGGAGTGGCCGTGGGTTCTGCTGAACGGCACTTATGTTCTCAACAAGAACTACTGGTTCCCAGCTTACACAACAATACTCGGACTTCCAGGGGAGACTGAGGAGGACGAGATTATGACTGCTCAACTCATAGTGACGATGGAGAAGGAGCTTGAGGAGAAGCTTGGAAACAAGGCTCACTTCACGGTAACACCGTTAGCTTTTGTTCCAATGGGCCTGCTTAAGGATCAGGAGTTTTACCGCATAGACGAGATGATAACATACGGACAATTCCTCCACCTGTACCACGCATGGAGGCACTTATATAAGGAAGTGATTAGTGGCTTGCCTATGGTCATGCGGAATAACCTGTTCCTGATTCCATTCTATCCGCTGGCAAGGCTTGGAGCGCGCCTGGTAGTTGGGCATTTGAGAAAATGGGGAATCAAGCATGGATTTAATCCAGATAAAAGGCTCGAGCCTTTGGATGTTAGAATCGATGTGGATGGGCATAAATGGTATCCAGCTCCATCGTTAATTGAAGCGTATTAGAAAAGGAGGTGTTGGCCATGCCGAAGGTGGAGATTGAGAAGGAAGAAGGAGAAGTAAGAATTGCCGTAGATAAGGCAACCCTTGAGAAGCTGGAGAAGGCCGTGGAGGCACTTGAGGAATTAAAGAAGCAGGTGCCAGAGCTTCACATCAAGTTTGACAAGTTGACCTTGGATGGAGAGGTTATAATAAAATTTGCTCCACTAAAGAAGGAGTGATTTCTCCCTTATTTTATTTTTATGGTGATAATGGTGAATGCGAAAACCCTTGTAGAAGTGCTTCTCAAGCTTCAGAGCTTAATAGCAGAGGGCTCACTTGAGATAAAAGTTGGAGGCAATTTCATTGCAATAGGCAGAGATGAGGTAATCGTGGATGTATCAAGCCCGGAGGAGATAAGTAGGCTTGCAAAGGCATCATGGAAAGGCATGGAAAGCGGCCCTACAAAGACTGTAAAAAGCATCCCGGACGTCATGAGACTTATAGGAGAGGTTGGAGAAAAGCTAAGCGAAGAGAGAAAAACACTCACCATCAAGTATCAGGGTAGAGATGTTATGATAATGGGCTTTAAGGCAAATCCCGGCATTCTTGGAATGAATAACGTCGAAATTAGGGATAAGGTAGAGTTAATGAAACTCCTCTCTGCTCTCCTGTGATTTATACACTTTTAACCCATTTCAAGTGAGGTGATGAAATGCCGACCATAATTGTTGAAGGCCCGCCAATTAGTGTTGAGAAGAAAAGGGAGCTCGTGAAAAGGCTTACCGAGGTGGCATCAGAGGTTTACGGGATAGAACACATAACCGTTCTTATAAAGGAGAACCCACCCGAGAACGTGGGTATTAATGGGAAGCTTCTGCTGGACAGAAAAATGAGGAAAGAAAATTAATCCCACCTGCCATTTTTAGTGGGTATTGTCGATGTTAAGAGTGAAGGAACTGACTGCGAGGGTTTCAGCGACTCACCATTGGCGAGAAGGTTTGCGGGTTTATCACCTCGCCCAGAGACCACCTCAAGAGTTTCAACTACTTAAGAGCGGTCTTGAAAGGACGCTTTACAGCATCAACCCTCCGAGAGCAGAAAGTAATGTGAAACCTTTTTGAGAGGCATGGTGGCCTCTTTAATATCATTACACTGACTCTCTGCATCCCCACCCCAAGGCTCTCAAAAGAAAAATACAACTATATTTCCACATCTTTTGAAAATTTCCGAAAGTTTTATCTATATGAAAATTTAAAAATCTTTTGGTGATCATTGGATGATTGCCTTTATATTAATCACAACTAAAAATGGAAAAGAGAAGGAAACTGCAAAAACTCTCAGGAAAATTCCAGAGGTCAAAGAAGCTTACAGCCTTTATGGGGACTATGATGTCATTGCCAAAGTGGAAGTTGAAAATTTGCAAAGATTAAACGAGCTTAGGAACGAAATCTTAAAAGAGAATAAAGACATTTTATATACCGAAACTCTAATCTGTGCGAGGTGATCCTGTTGGGAATTGAAGAAGCAAGAAGGATTATGATGAACCACTTCGCAAACGCCGCAAGGAGGTTTGGATTAAGCGAGCTCTATGGATACATTTACGGTGTTTTGTTCTTTGCTGATGAGCCATTAAGCTTGGGTGAGATTGCAAAGAGAACAGGATACTCTATTTCTCATGTGAGTTCCGCCTTAAAGCTCCTCGAAAGTGTTGGCTTAGTTACAAGAATTAAAAAGCCAGGAGACAAAAAAGCATACTTTACAGCAATAAAAAATCTAAGAGAATGGAGAAAAGCGGCGTATTACAACAAACTTCTTGAAGACATTCGACAAACAAGAATAAATGTTCAAAAAGCCCTTGAAGAAATCAAAGAGGATAAAAGTGAAGAAGCAAAGAAAATACGGGAAAAACTTAAATTTATGCTCAAAAAGAATGAAATAACGGAGAGAATTATAAAATTGCTCATAAGAAGTGATGAAGAGAAGCTCCTCGAAAAATTAATCCTCTGCCTACATGAAGTCGAAAAGGAAAGAGCTTAAAAAGGAAAGCAAGAAAATCATGCAGGTGATTAAATGAATCCTCTGTTTGAGGCGCTTTGGTACATTCTTCCAGCATATTTCGCAAATGCATCCCCCGTGATATTTAAAGGGAAGACTCCAATGGACTTTGGTAAGGAATTCATTGATGGAAAACGTCTATTGGGAGATGGGAAAACCTGGAGGGGATTTTTCGGAGGGTTATTCACGGGTGTTTTTATCACCCTTATCCAATATCACATAACCCCAAATTTCTATGGCTCTCTTACTATGGCATTAAAATTAGGATTTGCCCTCTCTTTAGGAGCTCTTCTTGGTGATCTAATTGGAAGCTTTGTGAAGAGAAGAATAGGGATGGAGAGAGGTTATCCTGCTGTGGGACTGGACCAATGGGGATTTTTAATCACAGCTTTAATTCTCGCATATCCTATAAAAACGCTTTCAACTGGACAGGTTTTGTTTTTGCTGGCAGTTACGCCTTTTATTCACTGGTTTGCCAACATATTTGCATATAAAATGGGATGGAAGAGCGTTCCATGGTAGCTCTGCACAAACCTTTTTTAAATTATAGGGCGTTAAATTTCTTGGTGATAGCATGAAGGTTAAAGTAAAATATTTTGCCCGCTTTAGAGAGCTTGCTGGAGTTAGCGAGGAGATTGTAGAAATTTCCGATGATGGTAAGGTGAAAGATTTAATCGAAATCATAAAAGAGAGACATCCGAAGTTCAGAGATGAAGTTTTTGAACAAAATGAGGATGCTGATGTCAATATATCAAGGAATGGGAGCTATGTAAGCTTTGATGAGGAACTAAAAGATGGAGATGTTGTCGCCCTTTTCCCGCCGGCGAGTGGTGGTTGAGATGAAAGTAATAAAGATAGAGGTTCCAGATTGGGTAGACGAAGAAGAAGTAAAAAGGATAATCAAAATATTCTTTACAGAGAAGCCTGATTTCATGGACTTTGCTGGTGTCTGGAAGGATATGAGCGAGGAAGAAGCGGAAGAGTTCAAAGCAACTATAAAACGGATGTGGAATTCATGGAAAATCTGATTCTTGACACCGATGTTGTAATTGATTTTCTCAGAGGAAAACGTGACACTGTTGAGAAACTGAAAAGACTAAGAGAAACTTATCAATTCATCGTAACAACGATAACTGTTTTTGAATTATATTTCGGCGCATATAAGTCTCACAAAAGAGAGAGAAGATTGCTTGAAGTCAAGACTTTTTTAAACACATTACTAATTCTTGAACTTGACGAAGTATCTGCCGAAATTGCTGGAAAAATTGCAGCGGAGCTTTCAAAAGGAGGAGAACCAATTGATGTAAGAGATTTGTTGATTGGCTCAATCGCAATTTCACACAACATTCCAATCCTTACAAACAATGTAAAACACTTTGAAAGACTCAAAAAATTTGGTTTAAACCTTCTGGAGGTTTAAAAAATGCTAACCGAAAGAGAACTTGATAGGTATGATAGACAGATTAAAATTTTTGGAGTAAAGGGTCAAGAAAAGCTCAAAAATGCTAAGGTAGCTGTTGTAGGAGTTGGAGGACTTGGAAGCCCAGTTGCTTATTATTTAGCTGCAGCAGGAGTTGGGACTTTACTCTTAATTGATGAGCAAACACCAGAGCTGAGCAACTTAAACCGGCAGATACTTCACTGGGAGGAGGACATAGATAAAAATCCCAAACCTCTCTCAGCCAAATGGAAGCTTGAAAGGTTCAATTCAGACATAAAAATCGAAACATTTGTAGGAAGATTGACAAAAGAGAATATTGAAGAAGTTTTAGCTGGTGTTGACGTTATAGTTGACTGTTTGGACAATTTTGAAACAAGATATCTTTTGGATGAATTTGCACATAAAAGAAAAATTCCATTGGTTCATGGAGCAGTTGAAGGAATGTTTGGACAAGTCACAACCATAATCCCCAGAAAGACAAAAAGCCTAAGGGAAATATTCCCAAAGCCGCCAAAGAAAAAGGAAAAGTTCCCAATTTTAGGGGCAACAGCTGGAGTTGTTGGAACCATCCAAGCGGCGGAAGTAGTTAAGCTTGTCACAGGATATGGGGAGCCACTGGCAAACAAGTTGTTAATAGTCGATTTAGCCCATGGCTCTTTTGAGATTGTCAGCTTAAGTTAGGCTTTATATGACATCGGCTTTTTCACATTCTTTTTCACGTTAATGTCTTTAACAACGAACTCTTCATACTCCCTACCAGTTTCAATAACTTCAACTGTTCTTCCCTGAGGGTCTTTTGTTAAGATTTTAATTCCTATATTGTATGCTACCCTCCCACCAATGAAATTTCCATTTCTAAATTTAACCTCTAAAATCCCATTGCTGACATTAAATGTTACGTTTGTATCTTTGAAGCCAATGAAAAACCTCACCAGTTGATTTAAGTCCTCCGTTGTTACGTTGTAATAAAAAATCTGAGTTCCGTTCTCAATAGTTTTATTAAATGGCTCTTTTTGAAGATATTTTTCAACAAAACTCACTGTGTTGTATTCCCAAGTTAAGTTTAGGACAGCCTCGGGAGGAAGAACAAAACTCTCATTTGTGAGCCTTTCCCATACTCCACTTGAATACAAATAAATCTCTCCATCCTTAATGACCTCTCTTGTGAATGTCGTTGCGCCACCAGGGAAAGTTGTTGTAGTTGTGTTTATATCAGCTTCCTTATTTATCAAATCCACATAACCTACTTTCTTTGAAGTTATACTAACCTCACCAGCGTTAAACGTGAGGTTTCCCTGCTTAATTTTGACGTCGAGAGTTACGCTTACGTTTTCAAGATACGTAAACTGCTTAATTTTTCTTAAGTTCTTTAACAGCTCTTCACGAGAATAAATCTTCAGTTGTATTTGTGTTTTAGTTTGGGTCATTGTTTCTGAGGGAGATGAAGTTGTAGTTGTTGGCATATTTGTGATGGTAGATGTTGCTGAAGTTGCTTGAGTTGAAGTTTGAGCAGTTGTTGAGGTTGTAGAGGTAGATTTACCGCCAATACAGCCAGCAACTAAACCAACAAGCAGTATTCCAACCAGCAAAACTCCCAACTTTCTCATTCCTTTACCCCCCAAGATGTTTCATCTGTCCTTTCTTAAATTCTTTCCTAAGTCATAGACAAGTCTTGAGACTATGAATGTTTCATACATTACTCTTCAACAATATCTCATGATTTAAACACCATGCACAAACGGTAGCAAGGAAACAAACGTCATCAATAGAAAGGCAACCTCCATTTTCCTAAAAATCTCTGTTCGAGGAAACATCAAGCTCATAGTAATGGTACTGATTAATAACAAGTCCTGCAGCAGTTACTTGACCACCCCAAGAGTCTTAACTGCTGAGAATTGATTTTCAGATGCCTTTCGGCCTTCTTTGAGACCCTCACAAAGTGATCTTTCCGAAGCATTATCAAACTGGAAAGTATTTTAAGAGCTTTACTCTGAGTGAACTTTCAATTACTGGCACCATCCTAAAGCTTTCAAAAGAAAAAAGTAACGCTGACTTGCATGATTGACAGCATAAATCATTCCTGTTTTAAACCAGTTTGAACCAGTTCAAAGCAAGGCTTGAGTGTTGTTCATGCGTATTTAATAGTGGTGGTGTGCATGAAAAGAACCTTGGCACTCTTGGTCGTGGGGGTGTTATTTTTTGAGTTAGCGACTGCATACCTCACTCCACCAGAGGAGGTATTTGCCGTCGAAGTGCTGTTGAACAAACCCGATATTACTTACGACCTGAGCATACTGGAGAATGCAAAAAACGTCATTAAAATTGAGCCTACACTAAACTCTGAAACAAAGGTAACAATAACAAAAGCAAGGAGAGAATGCGGGGTCGATGACGTATGCTTTACGGACATTGAGCTTGAAAAGAAAGAGCTGAACACAAATCTAACGGAATTCAAGGGATGGGAAATCAAATACGGCGTGAAGGAGACCAAATACGGCAAAGTGACTGTTGTTTTAGCATCAAAAGAAGGAATTAACATTGGTGTTGCCGTTGAGAGGGAAGATGAAGATGAGAAGGAAGAAACGCATATACACATACATGGAAAAGGAATTAAAGCGAAAAAATCCGAAATTGTGGAGCTCCTAAAAGCCTTAATGCCACTAAGCGACGTTGAAGTCAAAAAAATTGAAGAAGCAATTGACCATGCACAGGTTGTGGAGGAAGAGGTTATGGAGGAAAAGTCGCCGCTCCCACCGAGTAAGAAAGCCTACATATACAAGTCCCATTACCGTGATGACTTGGCGGTGATTCTATACGAAGATAATATCATGACAAAAGATGATAAAATTCGGGGACCGTACTTAGCCATCAGGATTCAGCCAAAGATTGAAACAAAGAGCGTTCCCTTTTTAAGGTCTCGCATAACTGTAAAGCTATCCTATAGACTACCAAACAAGAATCCAAGGGTAGAGGGATGGGAAATCGGAGGAGGTGAAGCAAAGAACGTAACGATTGGCAACAAAGAATATGCATACTACAGAATTCGTGCTGGATACGTCGAGCGTTCGGGAATGCTACTCAAGCACATAGATATAATGATATTTCCGGAATTTAAGGTTGAGCACGGAAACAAGGAAACGAATGAAGACATTATGAGTGGCTATACCATCATCGAGATTTACAGCGAGGGCTTTGACCCAAGAGAAATGAGTGGCGAAATTATCGAGGTGGTAAAGGCAATCATTCCTCTAAGCAACGAAGAGGAGGAAGAACTGAGAAAAGCCATTGAAAATGCCAAAGTGGAGGAGGTCACTCAGGACATCCCCTATGCCAACTTTGACGATAGGGATGCAAAAGAGGCTCTAAAGAGAGAGTTAGAGTGGCTTTTGAGCGTTGGGATAATTAAGGGGCTGACGAAGGAAGATATCGAAGAAATCACGAAGCTAGCCCATCCAGGAGCGGCTGGCTACAACATGAGAATACTCTGGTGGAAGAAGTGGACATACATGAAAGATGCGGCAGAGGGAGGAGCTTATATTCTCCTGAGGGGTCGAAACGCAGAGAGCGGCTTTAGCCTTAGAGAAATAGAGATACCAACGGAGGATGTTATAATCACACAGGTCAGTGTTATCCAAGAGCCAAAAAGTGTTAAAAGGGAGATTGTGATATTAATAATCGCAATAGCTATCGGAGCGGGTGTCCTGGCATGGAAGTGGAGAAAGTGAGAGAAGATTTGATTTTTACCGCCCTTTTGGTTCTCTCTATCTATTTCATCCTCTCAAAGCTTTCCTCCCCTTCTACTTTGAAGATAACGTATTTTAACGGTACCAACTTCTTCACTCAGGAAATCCCAAAGGTTTACAGCTACGAAGAGTTTATTTTTACGATAATTTTCTCGCTCGTGGCCGGCTTCTGCTTGGGCTATTTCTTCTTTACCAGAAAGACAGAGTTCCCGAGCAGGGAAAAGTGGGAGGGCATCCTGAAAACTCTGGAGGGTAAAGAAAAAGAAGTCTATATGATTTTAATCCAAAACAACGGAGTCATGCTTCAAAAAGAACTTTTAGAAAAAACAGGCTTTCCAAAGAGCACGCTTTCCGTGGTTTTGGATAGATTAGAGGCGAAAGGCTTAATAGAGAGGAGGCGAAGGGGTATGAGCAACATTGTTGTCCTGAAGTAGCTGTTCTGTCGAAAGTAGCCACTCTACAACTTCCATAACACCTTCTTCAAGTTCTATTTTCTACCTTCATCCAAGGGACTTAAGCTTCTTGACGCTGTAGAACCAATTCTTCGTGAACGCTAAGATGGTCTCCTCTGCATTACTGCCAGTGGTTTCACCCCCCAGCCTTCCTTGCAAAACCATTTGCCGCAATGTAAAAGCCAACAAAAGTTTAAAACTCTCAATAACTAACCACGTGTGAGTGAGCGAATATGAGCCTCGAAAAACTCTATGAATTTCTTCACTGGCCCATGCATCCAGATGAAGAGAGCGCAAGGAGAAGGTTTGAGAGAATTAGGCAAGTTTTCACGAATTTAATCGAAAAATACATAATTGAAAGAAAAAAAGAAATTTCCATCCTCGATTTAGCGGCTGGAACCGGAATTGCTGGTGTTGCATTATCTAAGGCTCTCAGTGATGAAGGAGTCAAAGTTGAGCTGACGGCTGTTGATCTTAGAGAAAAAGACCTGCATTTCGTTAACGAGTGGATTAGGGCATATGGAGTTAAGAACATAAGGACAAATACTGTGGTAGCAGATATCAGAGAGTTGCACAGGTATTTTAGAGAATCTCGCTATGATATCGCCATACTCTGGGGATTGACAATGCCTCACTTTGATCCCTTTGATACAGTGAAAATTTTTGCAAACGCCTCTTACGTTCTCAAGGAAGATGGATTTTTCCTAGTGGAGGAATCAGACAGAGTTTTTAACATCCTCTATAGGACAGGCTATAAAGATTTCCTTGTTGAAACCAAGACAGAGGATTACACTCTGATTTCGGTTCATGAAGGGTACAACCTAAAGAGGGGC
>CAZTOS010000038.1:0-10736 GCA_964615185.1 uncultured Thermococci archaeon | reverse complement strand
CCTGATTTTGAAAAAATTGCTGAAGAAGAACATAGACTATGGGACATAGCTGGGATATTGGGGATAGGAAGTGTCTTCTTTAAAGACTATAACGTTGTGACCAAAGTCCAGCAATGGCATCCTTGGAGTCTCAGATGTTTTAATCTTCAAAAATCCAAGGAAAAACCTGCCACTTAGCGAATTTCTGGAGGGTTAAAAATGTTTGCAAAACTATTCAAAAAGCCAGAAGATTTTGATGTTAATAAAGCTATTGAGCTGGTTTCTTCAAGAAAAGCTGGAGGTATTGTAATCTTCCTGGGTAAGGTGAGAGAAGAAAGCCATGGACGAAAAGTGAAAAAGCTTATCTACGAAGCCTATGAGGAAATGGCACTCAAGGAAATGGAGAAGATAAGAAAAGAAGCAAAAGAAAAGTTTCCAATTGAGGAAATCTTGATATGGCATCGTTACGGAGAGCTTGAGGTTGGCAAAAATACAATATTAATAGTCACAGCCGGAAAGCACAGGAGAGAGGCATTTGAAGCCTGTATTTGGGCAGTCGATGAAGTCAAAAAAAGAGTCCCTATTTGGAAGAGAGAGGTAACTGATGAGGGTGAATTCTGGATAGAGGGAGACAAGACAATACCCGTAGGATAGTTGTTGTACACTTTTGTACTCTTCATTTTTTGCAAACTAACATAAGTAGTAAGAAAAATCCGAATAGAAAAAGTATATATAGCCCTTTTTGTAATTATTTTTCGGTGAAGCTGATGGAGGAGGCTATCAGTGTTAATGTTTCCCAAATGGACATAAAAGAACCATGGAACATTGCAACCATTGCAAAACCGCCATGGGCAAATTATTCCCACTCAGGAAAATTGGAGCGGCTTATCTTACAGCTCGGACAAGGAAAAGGAAAATTCTCCGAAATTACCGGCATTCCAAGATCCATTGGATGTATTGGAAATAATGAATTTATACTCAGACGAGAACCACTCAGCGTCGAAAGAACAAAAGAAATAATCCGAGAGTTTTATTTTGCCAATGGTAGGGAGATATACCTTACCAATTACGATAGCATTGAATACATGATCAGTATTGCAAGATACGCAGCTGCCATTGGTATTAAGGAAGTTTACGCAGTCGTAAGAATTGAAGACATCGAAAAAATAATTCCGGAAGAAGATGTTAGAATAATCGTGGAGTTTGAGTATTCCAAAAAGAATTTGGAAAAACTAAAGGAATTGAAATGGGTTCATGGAGCATTGATAATGATGACACCAGATCAATACGCAGAATTCACCAAAAGTAATGCAGAATTTAACGGAGAAATTTATATAGACCTGCTTTATCCCGGATCATTGAGACACCTAAAATTCAATGTAATAGAGATGAAACGGATACATTCTGCAACAACCAACATGTATCACGACTGCCTTGCCGGAACACTTGCAATAACCGCTGATGGTTATGCCTTACCCTGTCCACTCTTAAGAAACTTCATAGTTGGAGATGCAAAAAAGGAAACAATTAAACAGCTTCGGAGGAAAAAGAGATTAAAAAACTTCTGGAAGCTTACAAAAGACAGGATTGAAGGATGCAGTATGTGTCCATTTAAGTATCTCTGCCATGATTGCAGGGCTTTGGAATACCAAGCAAGTGGAGATATCTTCGGCATTGAATACTGTAACTTAGAACTCTAAGATAGACCTATATCCACTTCCATCCTTTTTTACTCTCTCTGAAAACTTGTAGTTTGGTTCAATCCCCTTTAAAAAATCAAAATAATAAATTGCAAACTTCTTTACATATCTGCTGAACTCAAATATTTTCTTCCCTATATCTTCCTTTGAGGAGAAATACCACTCCACAAGATATCCATGAGGCTTTAAAACCCCTATCAAAATTTCATAGTTTTTATACTTCTCAAGTAGCTTTTCTGAAAGATCATCAGCGATGCCGCAGAAGCCTCTATCATATGCCGTTATGTCAACAAGACCAGAGTACTTCCGGATTATTCCTGTTTCCTCAAGTCTCTTGATCATATAATTGATGGTCGGTCTTGACTTTCCTAAAATCTCGGAAATCTTTGTTGGACTGGTTCTGGCATCATATTTCAATATGTCCATCAAAACAGCATACTCATAACTTAAATTCCATTCACCGAATTCTATTTGCCGTTCCGGATATCCCCTAACCTCATAATACTCATAATCAGAAGAATATTTTGAAAGCAATTCATCGATGAGATCAGTCTGATCCTTTGGTATATGAAGAACTGCAGAAATCCCATTCTTGAATCCAAATATCGCAGCTATGGAGGGGATGAAAGGATTTTTTGACATTTCCAATGCGACCCTTCTTAGATCTTCTCGAGGAACCGACAAAAATGCAACATAACTTTTCAAACCAAGCTTTGCAATATCATAAATTGCAGAAACATGAACATATTTGCCGTAATATCTGTCATAAAGTCTTTTAAGTTTATAATATTCTATACCTTCACTTTTTGCTATTTTCAAAAGACTCTTCCTTGGATGCCTTTCAAGTACTTCTGCAAGGTATTCAATATCTTCAATTCTTATTCCACTCATTCCATCCCCACTAAGAAAAAGTTTTATGGTATTTGCATTAAATTATTTTTGGTGATGTGGAATGGTTAAAATAGAAGTGGTAGATATTGAAAAACCAGAAGGAGTTGAGTGTATCATCGGGCAGGGAAACTTCTCAATTTTCACTGTTGATGATTTAGCAAAAGCACTACTAACAACCGTTCCAGGGGTCAAATTCGGAATAGCAATGAACGAAGCAAAACCACAACTAACAAGATATACAGGGAACGACAAGCAACTTGAAGAACTTGCAGCGAAGAATGCTGTAAAAATAGGAGCCGGACATGTTTTTGTAATTCTGATGAAAAATGCATTTCCAATAAACGTTCTTAACACAGTTAAAAACCATCCTGCAGTTGCCATGGTTTACGGAGCAGGCGAGAATCCAATGCAAGTCATAGTTGCAGAAACAGAATTGGGAAGGGCTGTGCTCGGGATAGTTGATGGCAAAGCCGCAAACAAAATTGAAACAGATGAACAGAAAAAAGAAAGAAGAGCGCTTGTAGAAAAAATAGGTTACACTATTGATTGAGAATTATGAGTTCTCTTAAACTCGATATCAAATATTCTTTCTTCTTTTGTCACCTTGTTAGTTTCCTAATATTTTCATTAGCCGCTTTCAATACCCAAAACTTTTATTTTGGGATTGTGGTATTTAATCGTTATTGGTGATTGGAGTGGAAATAGTATTCATAACGTCAAACAAAGGGAAAGTAAAGGAGGCACAGAAATATTTTAGACCTTTGGGAATTAAAATTATCCAGAAAAAAATTGAATATCCAGAGATACAGGCAAATGAACTGGAAGACGTTGTTAGATTTGCTCTCAACTGGCTTAAGGATCAAATCAGCAAACCATTCTTCATTGATGATTCCGGACTTTTCATTGATGCTCTAAACGGATTTCCAGGAGTTTATTCTGCATACGTCTTCAAAACTCTTGGAAATGATGGTATTTTAAAACTCATGAGAGGCGTTAGAAATAGAAATGCGTACTTCAAGAGCGTTGTTGGATATTATGACGGCAATATTCACATCTTTACAGGAGTAGTGAGGGGAAAAATTCATCATGAAAAAAGAGGACATTTTGGTTTTGGCTTTGATCCAATATTTATTCCCGAAGGATTTAATAAAACGTTTGCCGAAATGACAACTGAGGAAAAGAACAAAATATCACATCGGAGTAGGGCATTAGCAGCATTTTCAAAATGGCTAAAGGAAAACCTTATATAATGGTTAAACGACAAAAATGGTAGGTCATGAATTGAAGAAATGACAATACCGTGAGGGGTTAGGATGGGGGAAGTTTTGGACAAAATAGATTTAAGACTTTTGGAGGAACTGAAAAAGAACGCAAGAGAGAACATAGCAACACTTAGCAAAAAATTAGGCATACCCAGGACAACCGTCCATTATCGCATAAAGAAGCTCGTCGAGGAAGGCATCATCGAGAAATTCACTATAAAACCCAATTACAAAAAGCTTAACTTGGGAACAACAGCATTTATTTTGGCACGCTACGATCCAGATTCCGGATTTACCCAGCGAGAAGTTGCTGAAAGAATAGCAAACATTAATGGAGTTTATGAAGTCCACATAATTGCTGGAGAGTGGGATTTATTGATAAAAGTCAGAGCATCCTCGGCAGAGGATATAGGGAAGATAGTAATTGATAAATTGCGGGAGATAAAAGGAGTAGATCAAACAGTTACAATGGTCTCATTTGTTACAGTAAAAGAGGAGGTTTAACTTTGGGCGATGATTATCGTTCTCCTTTCTGATTTTATGATGAGGCGAGGAATTAAATGAGCCCAAGAATAGATTTCTCTATTAGAATTGCTAAATGGTGGGGGCGCGGGGATTTGAACCCCGGTCCGCGGGTTTCTCCGGGTCAGAGCTCCAAAGGCTCATCCCCAAATCAGCAAACCCGCCTGTCTTCACACCTCTGGAGCCCGCGATGATGGACCAGGCTACACCACGCCCCCACGTCCAATACTCCTTAGGTGTGGATCAGCTTATAAGCTTTATCCTAATTTTGCGGAAAGTTTTATTAACTTTAATACAATAATATCACTTGGTGAGTGATATGAGTGTCATAATGATTGGACAAGACAAATTTAAGATTAGTGAGGAGGAGATGGCAAAAAGAGAGCTCAAAGTCATGAAAGTCAGCGATGACGTTATACAAGTCCAAGAAGAAATTCATGGAATCATAGCTCTTGTAGGAGCAACAAGCAGTGTTAACATTAAAAAAGAAGAACTCAAAAACCTGATAAAGGTCGTTAAAGAGGAGTTTGGATGGAGTGATATTTGTGAGTGATAAACATAAAGAATCTTTGCCTGTTCTTTTATATTTTACAAGCAAAATATTTTCATAATCAAAGACTTTTCAGATTTTTGTATCATTTGTAGTGATACAAACTTGCCTAACAAAATTTTATAAGTTTAAAATAACATAAAAATTATCTGGTGATTAGCAATGGCAGTTGGGGAAAAAATAACAATTAGCGTTATAAAAGCAGACATAGGAGGCTGGCCAGGACACCACAAGGTTCACCCAGCTCTAATTGAGAGGGCAAAAGAAATTCTCTCGAAGGCAAAAGAAGAAGGAGTAATAATTGACTTCCACGTCACATATTGTGGCGATGACCTGCAATTGATAATGACACATAAGAAAGGAGTTGACAGTCCAGACATTCATGGCTTGGCTTGGAATACATTCAAAGAGGCAACTAAAGTTGCCAAAGAGCTTGGTCTTTATGGGGCTGGGCAAGATTTGCTCAAAGATGCATTCAGCGGAAATATTAGAGGAATGGGCCCAGGAGCTGCCGAAATGGAAATCACCCTAAGGAAAAGCGAGCCAATAGTCACATTTCACATGGACAAAACTGAGCCGGGAGCATTTAACCTGCCGATCTTCAGAATGTTCGCTGACCCATTCAACACAGCTGGACTTGTAATCGATCCAAACATGCATATGGGATTTAGATTTGAAATTTGGGATATTAGGGAGCATAAAAGAGTAATGATGAATTCTCCAGAGGAAATGTATGACATATTAGCATTGATTGGAGCAAAGTCAAGATATGTCATAAAGAGGGTCTATCCAAAAGAAGGGCACAAGATACCGAAAGATGAACCAGTTGCCGTCGTTTCTACAGAAAAGCTTTATGAAATTGCTGGCGAGTATGTAGGAAAGGATGATCCTGTGGCAATAGTAAGGGCTCAGAGTGGTTTACCAGCTCTTGGAGAAGTTCTTGAGCCGTTTGCATTTCCACACTTGGTAAGCGGTTGGATGAGAGGTTCTCACAACGGACCAATAATGCCAGTACCACTTAAATATGCAACTCCCTCAAGATTCGATGGACCCCCAAGAGCCGTCGCTTTGGGATGGCAGATAAGCCCAGAAGGAAAGCTGATTGGTCCGGTTGACCTCTTCGATGATCCAGCATTTGATTGGACAAGACAGAAAGCATTGGAGATTACAGA
Organism: uncultured Thermococci archaeon; assembly: GCA_964615185.1. GTDB lineage: Archaea > Methanobacteriota_B > Thermococci > Thermococcales > Thermococcaceae > Thermococcus_B. The sequence continues at coordinate 4,660 of CAZTOS010000038.1, read as the reverse complement.
TTACATGAGAAGGCATGGACCATTTGAACCACACAGACTACCACTTGAGGAAATGGAGTACACAACCTTACCACACGTTCTTGAAAGGCTTAAAAACAGATTTGAATCATTATAACCCTTTTGTATTTCCCATTTCTTTTAATGCTTCGTACACGGCTTTTTTTATTCGTGGTATCTTTGCTGGTGCAACAGAAAAAGAATTTATACCAAAATTTAAAAGAGTTTTAATTATACGACTCTTTCCTGCCAGTTCACCACAGATTCCAACAGGTTTTCCTGCCTCTCTCATTTTTTCAACTACTATTTTTATTGCCTCAAGTACTGCATCATCCTCATCATTATAATATCTCGAGACATTTGGATTCATTCTATCTGCAGCTAAAATATATTGGGTCAAGTCATTCGTGCCTATACTAGCAAAATCTATGTGATCTATGAATTTTTCTATTGAAAAAATAACAGAAGGAACCTCAATCATAATACCCAGTTTAAAGCTTCCACAGGACTCAATCATCTTAGAAATTTTTCTGAGTACTTTTTTAACATAAATCACCTCCTCCGGTTTTGACACCATAGGAATAAGTATTCCAAGGTTGCCATAAAGAGAAGCTCGTATTAAAGCTTTTAACTGAGTTTTTAATATTTCTTCGTTTTTTATTAGTGCTCTTATTCCCCTTAATCCTAGAAATGGATTATCCTCCTCTGGAAGTCTAAGATAAGGAACCTTTTTATCCCCTCCAATATCAAGTAATCTAATTATTACTTTAGACGGAGAAAATGTTTCGAGAATTTTCTTATAAACCAAAAATTGTTCATCTTCTGATGGTGGATGAATTCTGTTGAGAAACAAGAACTCAGTCCTAAAGAGACCAATTCCATCGGCTCCTTTTTTCTTAGCTACATCTATTTCTTGAAGAAATCCTACATTAGCCATGACCTCAATACCCTCAAACTTCATGCTAGAATATTTTTTAAGGCTCTTCTTCTCAGAGTCATACTCTTTGATGAGAGCTTCTATGGCCCCAATATTTTTCGGATCTATCACTATTTTACCATGAACTGCATCCACAAAAACCATTCTACCACAATACTCATCAAGTGGAGGTACATTATATATATAAGGGATTTCAAGAGCCTGAGCTAAGATTGAGGCATGGGATGTAGGGGACCCCCTATGACTCAGAATAGCACCTACCCCAGCATTGTGGAATGCAAGAATATCTGAAGGATAAAGCTCGTCAATATAAACCACATCACCCTTATTGATTGTCAGATGCATAGTCCCAGAAAGTAGTGCATTGAAAAGATCTTTGATATCATATTGTCTCTCCTTAATCAATGGGTTGTCACTCTCCATAAGGAGGTTTATTATATTATCCCTCACCTCCATGATATCCTCTACAGAGAGTTTTCTCCCTTTTTCCCTTGCCTTTTTCTCGAGTTCTCCCCACAGCAAAGGATCATTGAGAATCATAATATGGACCTCACCTATTTCCCTAGATAACCCAGAACTTCCATATTCCCTCTCTATTCTCATCTCAAGTTCTCTCGCAATTCTCTTTAGTTCTTCCAAGCTTATTAAATAATCCCCATCCAAATGAGAAGCAGTTCTCTTCACACATATTAAACGACCATAAGCATAGCCCTCAGACACTATATTTGATGCATTAACATGAATTTCAATTTTCGTTCTCACATACAACACCTTCAACTATTTTCAACGCTGATTCAGCATCTTCTCCCTCTATCATGATTTCTATCTCCTCCCCAGGGTTTATTCCGAGAGCCATAATGCTGAGAATGCTTTTTGCGTTGATCTCTTTATCACCATACTTTATGATAACCGAGCTCTTTACTCCAGATAACAACTTGACAAGCTTGCCTGCGGGTCTTGCATGAAGTCCCTCTGGATTTGTAACAATTATCCTTTTAACTATTTTCACCATGAGGACACCTCAGAGCTTACTTACGAATTTTACTTTCTCGGCTTTTCTGACAACTTCTTCTATTGAAGAACCTATAGAAGCTTCAATAGCTGCTACGAGTGCTCCTTCAACGAGTGGAGCATCAGCTATACGCACTTTTTCTGAAATTCCAAGCATGTTTATAGCATTTTTCGCCGCCATTATTGTACTACCAATATCCCCCAATATAACAACTCCATCACTTTCAGCTGTCATCTCTTTTAGCTTAGTCAAAACAAGCTCTGCATCGATTCCAAGGCTCCCATCTCTTGTGCCTCCTATGGCATCAATAATAACACCATCTGAAACCATCTGAAGACACATTTTCTTAAGGCCTTTTGCAATATCTGGACTGTGTGAAAGAATTAAAACCGAGAGCAAGGCTACTCCCCCCGTATTGCCTCACAAAGACTCTTAAAAAAGTAATATGAGCTTGTTGCTCCCGGATCTTGATGACCAATACTTCTTTCACCAAGATATGACGCCCTACCTTTCCTTGCCTGCAGTGGGATGGTAGCTTTAACACACTCTTCTGCCAGTGATACTACATCTTTACACATCTCTGGCAAAGTTCTTCCATTTTCAATCTTTTCTTTCAAAAAAATGACCACAGGTTCCCATACATCCACCATGGTTTTATCTCCAACCTCTGCCTTTCCAAGCCCCTTTATCCCAAGCAATGCTTGCTCAAGTGCGGAAACTAGTTCTTTATCATCAACCTGTTCCTTGTTCCTGAAAGTCATGCTCATCCTCATGAACACAGTACCATAAAGTGGTCCGGCAGCACCACCTACACTTGAAAGTAATGCCATCCCAACAGTTCTCATGATCTCTCCGGGGGTTTTGGGATTTATAGATTCAAGTCTCTCCAACGCAACTCTGGCACCTCTGTCCATATTTATACCATGATCCCCATCTCCAATTGCAGCATCCAGTTGTGTCAAGTAGTCTTTATTTTCTGCAAGATATTTTGCAAATATTTTTACAAATCTAATGAAATATTCTGTATCATACATCATTCTAATCACCCAAAAAAGTTAAGAAAATCAGATGCCCCATCTAAGGGCAGGAGTATGTACTGGAGCATCCAACAGCTCCTTCAATTCCTCATCAAGTTTTAACACTGTTATAGAAGCACCCTGCATTTCAAGGGAAGTTATGTAATTTCCTACCAAAGTTCTGTAACGTTTGACACCTATGTTATCCAGAATCTGACTGACCTTTCTGTTCACAATATAAAGTTCCATCAAGGGTGTTCCACCCATTCCATTAATTAAAAGTGCAACTTCATCACCTTTCTCGAGGGGCATGTCCTTGAGAATTGCATCCATCATCATTTGCACTATCTCATCAGCTGGCTTCATCTTCAGTCTTCTTCTCCCCGGTTCTCCATGAATACCAATTCCAAATTCAAATTCATCCTCCTTAAGCTCAAATGTGGGCTTTCCGGCTGCTGGAACAGTACATGGCGTCAATGCAATCCCAATGGAACGAACATTGTCCGCTACTTTCTGGACAACTCTTTTTACCTCCTCTAAAGGCCATCCTTTTTCAGCAGCAGCACCTCCAATCTTTTCAGCAAAGACTGTCCCTCCAACACCTCTTCTTCCAGCACTGTAGAGAGACTGTTCAACAGCAACGTCATCTGCTATGACGACGGACTCAACCTTGTGGCCTTCAGCTTTAAGAAGCTCTGCGGCCATATCAAAGTTCATAACATCTCCTGTGTAGTTTTTTACTATTAGGAGAATCCCAGCACCACTGTTTACAACTTTTCCTGCCTCATACATCTGATCAGGTGTTGGAGAAGTGAAAACGTTTCCTGGACATGCTGCATCGAGCATACCCTTTCCGACATACCCTCCGTGGAGTGGTTCATGTCCAGAACCTCCACCTGAAATTAAAGCTACCTTCCCTTTTACTGGTGCGTCTGCTCTATAGATAAAGTTTGGCTCGAAATGTACCTTTATGAGGTCAGGGTGTGCCGCTGCCATTCCTTCCAGCATTTCTTTAACAACATTTTCCGGCTTGTTAATTAGCTTTTTCATAAACCATCCCCCTGCAAATATTTATGATACATTTTGCATCAAATATTTATAAACATAGCGTTATAATAATTTAATATGTTATATTATGTTATATATACAATCATTTGTTGTAATATATTAGTACACCTATCCTAGTTCCCACCACCTGTGAAGTTGTATAAGCGATCCAGATTAACTGCTAGAATCGCCACTAAAATCCTGACAGCCAAGCCTCTCAGAGTAACACTCCTGCTCGGCCTTAACAGGAAAGCGTCCAGCTTAGAAAACAGCGTTTCAATCCGCCTGCGAAAATCAGACAAGTACTTGTAAAACTTCTTCTCCTCCAGATCACTAATCTGATTCTCCCGCTTCACCGGAACATAAACGACCCCAAACCGCCGAAACTCCTCCTCAAGTCCCCACTCACGTAACCCTTATCCAAAAACAGGAAACAGCCAGAAAACTTCTCAACAATCCCCCAGAACTTCTCCTTAATCACTGTAACATCATGCTTGTTCGCCGGATCAATGGACAATAAAACCAGTAAATTCCCATCAGAGTAACATGTCAGCTTGTAATCGTAATAGAACTTTTTTAAAAGGAATAAACCAACTGCAGGTTTTTCAGTTATGATTTCTGAAGAGCCCCTCCCTGTTTTTTCTTGCAAGT
>CAZTOS010000037.1:0-21745 GCA_964615185.1 uncultured Thermococci archaeon | reverse complement strand
CCTTTTCTCTGTTCCAATAAGACTCTAAGAGAATTGAAATGCTGGATGGGTTGTTGGGACAAATAAGCTTAAGATTAGTTCTAAATAAGAATCTCCATTCTCCAGCAAAAGTTCACTGAAGTTAGATAGTCATTTTTGTTCCCTCAACATTTAAAAGCACATGAGGTTAGGATATTTTAGGTAGACCTAAATTCTGGGGTGATTGCATGGAAGCAGTGAGAGCAGAGAATGTCAGCATTTATTATGATGGCTACACAGCTGTGGAAAACTTAACTTTTAAACTCGAAGAGGGTGAAACTTTACTTCTCTTAGGCCCAAACGGAGCTGGCAAAACAACACTTCTTAGAACATTAGCTGGATTTCACACAGAGTATATAGGTAAACTCATAGTATTTGGAAAGCATCCGTTAGAAGCTAAAGATCTCATATCCTATGTCCCCCAAAGTCATTATCTAAATGAAAGAGTTCCCCTAACAGCTCTTGAAGTTGTTGCAATGGGAGGAATTTACAAGAGAGGTTTTGTCCACTTTAAAATCCCTAACGAAATCTTGAAGTCTGCAGAAGAAGTTCTGGAATTTGTCGGATTAAAGCACATAAAAGACAAACTCTTCAAAGAGCTGAGTGGTGGGCAAAAGCAGAGGGTTCTGCTCGCAAGAGCTCTCATCTCAAACCCAAAGCTCCTCCTTTTAGACGAACCCCTCTCAGCTTTAGATCCAAGTGCAAGGGTTGAAGTTGCCAACATCTTAAGTAAGATAAAGAACGAGAAGGGTATTACAATGATAATTACAACCCACGACGTTAATCCATTGACGGAGATTGGAGATAAGATAATGCTACTTAATAAACAGCTTGTGGCATTTGGGACTCCGGAAGAGGTGCTGAGAGATGAGATAATAAGCAGAGTTTATGGGCCGCTTTCAAAGGCTATTAAAATTGGCAGTAAGTTGTACTGTATCATTGGAGATGTGCATATTCATAGAGGTGAGCGGAGATGATTCCAGAATACCTCTTAAGAGCCCTCCTCGCGAGCATAATGATAAGCGTTCTCCTTGGTATGCTCAGTCCGTTAATTAACATGAAAGGTTTAGCTTTTCTTACCCATGCAACGTTTCACTCCCTTCTCTTTGGTGCAGTTTTGGGCATGATTTTAGGACTTTTAATTGGAAATCTTGGTATAATTATATGGGTTGCTCTTGTTGTGACTATTTTTGTTGTCATAACGATAGCAGAGATAGAGAACAGAGGATTTACAAGCGACACTGCTATTGGAATTGTCTCAAGCTTCGTTGCGGGGGCAACTGTTCTTGGTTTTGGAATTCTCTACAAAGTCATGGCATCAAGGCCATATTTTGCACTTTCAGAAAGCATAGTCTCCTACTTAACGGGGGAGGTCTTCTTGATAACAATCAGCGATTTAGAAATGTTAATTTTTGGTGGGTTTTTGCTTTTCTTGCTCATGCTCTTCCTCTATAGGAACTTCCTTTATGTCAGTTTTGACCCAGAAGGAGTTGAAAGCTATGGCGGGAACGTCAGGGCATATTTGATGATTCTTTATGTTATCGTAGGTGCGATTGGAGCGCTAATAGTCAAAACCGTTGGCTTAATAACGCTTCAAGTTGTCGCCGTCCTTCCTGGAGCAATTGCCATGATGCTCAGCGATGATTTAAGAAAAATCGTAGGTATAAGCCTCTTTCTGACACTTAGTATTGAAATCTTATCAATATTCTTGGCATATGCCACTAACATACCTCCAAGTGGAATAACAACAATTTTATTGGGAGTGATATACGGAGCATTGACATTCAAAAAATGAGGTGCCGAAAAATGAAGCTTGGAGGCATTGATGAAGCTGGAAGGGGGCCGGTTATAGGGCCTCTTGTCATAGCAGCAGTTGTTATTGATGAAAAAAATTTGAGCAAGCTTGAGGCGCTTGGAGTTAGAGACTCGAAGAAAGTGACACCAAAGAGAAGAGAAAAGCTGTTCAATGAAATAATTACACTTTTAGATGATTATGTAATTATTGAGCTAAGCCCGGAGCAGATAGATGGAAGAATTGGCACAATGAATGAGTTCGAGGTTGAGAACTTCATAAAAGCCCTTAACTCTTTAAAGGTGAAGCCCGATGTAATTTACATTGATGCCGCTGATGTAAAAGAAGAGCGTTTTGGCGAAATAATTGGCAAGAGGCTGAACTTTTCTCCAAAAATAATAGCCGAGCATAAAGCTGATGACAAATATCTCCCTGTTTCTGCTGCCTCAATTTTAGCAAAAGTCGTGAGAGATAGGGCAATTGAGAAGCTCAAAGAGCAGTATGGAGAGATAGGATCTGGTTACCCAAGTGACCCAAGGACGATAAAATTTCTTGAGGAATATTACAAAGAACACGGGGAATTTCCTCCAATAGTTAGAAGAAGCTGGAAAACTTTAAGGAAAATTGAAGAAAAGCTTAAGGCTCAGACTCAGAAGAAGAATCAGCGAAATCTGCTTGACTTTCTGAGGTAATTTCATCCCTATGCTCCTCTTTAGACTTCATACTCTTTATTGTCCCAATAATTGGCTTTAGAATCCTTAAAATCCAAGTCCAATAAAACTTAAGTGATTCTTCGAAATACTCCCATTTTATCAGTTCATATGCCATAACACCAAGGGTTACTGCCCCAGCTGGAACGAGAGGAGTTGCATAAAATGAAAACTGGGTTTTCCCACCAAGAATCCACTGCAAGGCATAGAACCCAATTGTGGACCAGAATATTCCAAATGGTATCAGAATTTTTCCACGTTTTTTAGCTGCATATGGAATAGCAAATATAAAGACTATCATTGAGAGCATTAGAATCGGGTCAGTTGCTGCAAAAACATCAGGGTTGTAGTGAAATGGGAATGGCTTTAAACTTATGAACCACTGCCAAAAAGGTGAGTTTGCCGGATGTTCCCCCTTAAAGCTAAGATGCCATGAAAAACTTGCTATGAACTCCTCAACCCATCTCTGGAAGCCGATTGTCATTATTATTGGAATTTCTGGAATCAAAAAGGCAATTCCAGGTAGAATAAGGAGGATTAAAACATTTCTTTTAATGGACACTCTGTTTTTCAGAGTTTTTATCACAAGGACAGGATAGGGAAATGCACCGTTGAGCTTTGTTGCTGCAGCTAAGCCAATTGAAATACCACTTAAGTAATGATTGTCTTCTATCATGACGTACATAAAAATTGCAGTGAAAAGAGCGACATAGATATCAAGCATTGCTGCCAGTGAAGTCGCATACAGCAGAGGATCAAAAGCAGAGAATATCAGCGCAATAAATGCTGCTAAATAGCTTTTTGTAATTCGCAATGCAGCAAAAAATACAAGGAGATTGATTATTACATGAGCAATTAAGCCAGGCAGACGCCAAAAGATTGGCTTATCTTGGATTAGCATGCCCAGCATTATAAAGTCTTTTGCCAGAAATGGATGTTCCGTATTAAGATAGGTCTGTATGTTTTCCTTATCTGGATATTGAAAACCCGGAATTACATCCACACCTTCAATATTCCTTACCTCTTTTACAAATTTGTCGAAGTTGTTCTCTGGTATTTCATAATACACAGCAGGAAAGTTTGTATAAAGTATGTATCTTGTGTAGTTATATCTTTGGGCAATCTGCCAAATCTTGACCTTCATGAGATCAACGTCATATTCTTGAGAAAAATTGAATGGAATGTACTCAACCTTTATTCCAAGTTTTGAAACAAAGCCGGGAATAGTTGGGGGTTCTACAGCTGTGTATGTCCTCAAAATCGTAAATCCAAGAAAGGATACCTTTACCTCGCCCTTAATCTCAGGTTCTGTAAGGAATATTATGTTAACACCCTCACTATTTGTTGTTTCATTTATATAGTGAACATCAATGCCCAAGCGATGTAACACATTTCGGGATGCAGATACATACCATACTTCATCTCCGATATAGTCATACAGTCCCTCGCTTGAAGCTTGTTTATAAGTGTAACAGAAGGTTCCAGTGAGGATGATAATGAGTAGTGCAAAGTAGAGCTTCTCTCTGTGTGTCATTTCTCCTCCCCGTTTGCTCTCTTTCCTAATTACTTTAAATCTTTTCGCAAAAATTTAAAAGAACCTCTCTTAAGGAAATAGCGGTGAGGAAATGGAGGAGTATATTGAACTTGCAGTTGAGATGATAAAGAAGGGATTTGATGAGAGGAAGATTAGGGCGAGACTTCCAAGAGAGAATGCTGACGAGATAATTGAGATAGCGAGAGCCAGGATTAAGGCTAAAGATAAATTCTCGAGAAAGGATTTATGGATGGATTTAGAGGGACTGAGATATGCCACTCATGAGGTAGTTGCTGAATACAGAGCTGAGAGGGTTAAGCCAGAAAGCATAGCCGATGTGAGCTGTGGGATTGGGATACAGCTTATATTTTTCGCCAAATATGCGAGGGAAGCTTATGCAATTGATATTGATGAGAGGAAGCTGTTTTATGCAATGAAAAATGCGGAGAAGTATGGTGTTAAAGAGAAGATAAAATTCATTCATGGAGATTCTTTGAGTGAGTGGGTTATAAAGCAAGTGAATGCAGATGTAATATTCTCTGATCCTGCTCGTCCACCAGAAATGCCCGAAAGGAGGCTGGAGGATTTACTTCCAAGTCCTCTCAAGATTTATGAAGCTTACAAACATAAAACAGATGCATTCATATTTGACTTACCTCCCCAAATTAGGCGAGAAAAAATCCCATGGAAAGGTGAATTTGAGTATATTGACTTATATGGACAGCTGAATAGATTAACTTTTTACTTTGAGCCCTTAGCAAAAGCTGAACGCTCGGCAGTGCTTTTGCCAAAAGGGATTAGGCTTGAAAGCAATCCTAACCTTGAAAACATCATTGAGTGGAGCGAGCCTAAAAAATACCTCTATGAGATTCCACAGAGCATTGGTTATGCCGATTTAATAAACGAGCTATTCCATGCAGTTAAAGGAAACCTCTATATGTTGCTGAGAGAGAAGAGAAGGGTATTAGCAACCAGTGATGATGAAATCAAAAGCGAGTATTTCAAAAGGGCTTACATCATTGTTGGGATCATTAAGTTTCATCTCCTGAGAATTAATGAATTTCTGAGGAAAGAAGGGTTTGGAAGGGCAACGCTTAGAATTTCAATTCCAGACAGCGAATACTGGCGCTTTAGGAAAAAAGTTGAGAACAACTTGAAGGGTGAAAGGAGGGCATATGTATTCCAATACAAGGACAGAGCTATAATTGCTGAGCCGCTTTAATAACCTAAAGCACTCTTTTTGCAAACTGCTTGTAGTGGTGGAAAAGATCAAGTGCCCATTTTCTGGTCTTTGGATCATAACTGACAAGATCCATTGTCATATCATATCTTCCATCAGGGAAGAGAAGCCCAAAGGACAGCACATAATCAGTTACTGTGAATGAAACTTTGGGATTCCATTCCAAAGTATAAATTCGCATGTTGGAGAGTTTCTTTAGGGCGCTTATCTCCTCATCTCCGAGCATATTGAGAAGCTTTTTATATGTCTTCTCTGGTAGTATTGCTTCGATATCTGCTCCTTTAAAGGCAAGCTCTAAAAAGGCATCTGAATATTCCCTGAATACTACAGAAGAAATCGCTCTCACCCATTTTGAATTCCTGATGAGATCGGTATATACCTCATGAGGGGATTTTAATTCGTCCGGAGATGCCACGACAAGTTGAGAATTTTTGAGATTCCCGATAGTCTTGAGAAACTCCTCTGGGACTGGTTTGACATCATGGGTCAACCAGAAGTTTTCAAATTTTGATATGACATCAAAAGAGTCCAGGATATTTTTAAGCTGTATATAGATGAGATATCCTGTATTTGTAAGTTCATACTCTTTGGTGCTTTCATTTTGATGTACGATATTTCTGATTTCCAAAGCCTTTAGGGCATGTAGGATTGAGGAAGGAGTTGAATGGAGTTCATTTTGTAGTTCCTTTAGGATTTTGGGCCCACGTCCAAGTGCTAAGATCAGATCTCGTCGCAATCTTGAAGTGAATATCAGCTTAAGGAGAGTTTCAGCATCCATCATTATCCCCTCATTATTTTTATCTGCTAATGATAGTTTTAGCCTTTTTACAGGAATGGTTAGACTTAACAACACTTCTCAATCATCTGGAGATATCTCACTAATTTTAGCGTTTCTTATCCGTTTTGAACCAATCCTTAATGCTTTGAAATAGTTTATATGTTCCTCTGGAAGGAAATTATCGAGTTTAGTCATTCGAAGACGCTTCTTTTTATTGTTTTTCCTGACTTCTTCTTGTTTTACTTTTATTGGAGATGCCATGAACTCATCAAGTTTTTTGTCCATTTTCCCACCTGGAAGAAATTGAAGAGTTCGATTATATAGATTTTTTGATAGAGTGTAAACTCCCATCACCTAAAATTGTAAATTTATAAAAGATGGAACAGAGGATATCATACATAAAGGAAAAGATACTAAACAATTTTACACAATACAAAACTGTAAGAAATTATTTCAAGAACAGTTCTGAAATGGTTTTAGAGAAACTCTTTTAATTGGGGAAAACATCTAACAAAAGAGAGTAACAAACTAAATGAGGGATCACACATGTGCGGAATTATTGGATACATTGGTGAAAGAAAAGCATGTTATGTGCTTGTGGATGGTCTGAAGAGATTGGAATACAGAGGTTATGATTCTGTAGGTATTGTAACCGAAGAAGGAGGGAGGCTTTATATTAGGAAGGGTGCCGGAAAGATCGATGAGCTGAAGGAAAAGCTTAGGCTTCTTGAGATGCCTGGAAAAAGGGGAATTGGACATACAAGGTGGGCAACGCATGGAATCCCTAACGATGTTAATGCCCACCCTCACACTGACTGCAGTGGAGAAATTGCAGTGGTTCACAATGGGATAATAGAAAACTACCTCGAGCTTAAAGAAGAGCTTATCAGAAAGGGACATAAGTTTAAGAGCGATACGGATACTGAAATTATTGCTCATCTAATTGAAGATTCTTTGAGAGATTTTAAAAACTTTGAAGATGCCCTTAGATATGCTCTACTAAGGCTTAAAGGTTCTTTTGCCCTTGGAATAATATATGCCCATGATAAAGAGCACTTATATTTTGTTAGGAATGAAAGTCCGCTTGTTTTGGGAATCGGGCATGGAGAAATGTTTGCTGCTTCAGATATTCCTGCATTTTTACCGTACACGAATAAAGCTGTGTTTCTTGATGATGGAGAGTATGCTGTTGTAACAAAAGATTCCTTTATTGTAAAAGACTTGAAAACTGGAGAAATTAAAGAAAAGAAAATCCATGAAATTAAGTGGACATTAGAGATGGCAGAAAAGCAGGGATATGAACATTTCATGCTTAAGGAGATTCATGAACAGCCGAAAGCAGTGAAGGAGGCAATATATGGAAATGCTGGTATAATTGATGAGATTGCAAGGGAAATCGCAAAGTATGATAGAATATTTTTTGTTGCCATGGGGACATCTTATCACGCTGCACTTGGGGGTAAATACTTCTTCCAGAGACTCGTGAAAAAGGTACCAGTAGTCGAAGACGCAAGTGAGTTTAGGTACGAGTTTGAGGACTTAATTGACGAAAATACCTTGGTTATTGCAATTACTCAAAGCGGAGAAACCGCTGACACTTTGGCTGCAATAAAACTGGCAAAAAAGAAAGGTGCCAAGGTTCTCAGCATAGTGAATGTTGTTGGGAGTATGGCTACAAGGATCAGTGACCTTGTGCTTTACACCCATGCAGGTCCGGAAATTGGTGTTGCCGCAACAAAAACATACACAACTCAGCTGACTGTTTTGAGCATGCTTGCAATTGCACTTGCAAAATATCTTAACACTGTGGATAAGGAATATCTTCAAAAGATTGAAGCAGAACTCTATGAGATGCCAAAGTACATTGAGGTTGCTTTAGGGTATGAGAATAAGATAAAGACACTAGCGGAAAGTCTTAAAGAAAAAAGAGATTTCTTCTACATTGGAAGGGGCATAAGTCTTGCCACGGCCCTTGAAGGAGCACTCAAGCTTAAGGAGATAAGCTATATACATGCCGAAGGGCTCTCTGCGGGAGAGCTGAAGCATGGACCGCTGGCATTAATTGAGGAAGGTGTTCCGGTAGTTGCGGTAGCTCCAAGTGGAAAAACCTTAGAAAAAATGATATCGAACATCCAAGAAGCCAAAGCCAGAGGTGCACTGATAATAAGCTTGGGAGATAGTGAAGAGCTGAAAAAAGTGAGTGACGTTTTAATAAAAATGCCGAAGGTAGATGAAGTTTTGAGTCCTATAATTTATATAGTTCCTTTACAACTATTAGCATATCACTTAGCAGTCCTGAGAGGTAATGATCCGGACAAGCCGAGAAATTTGGCAAAATCCGTTACCGTTGAATGAGGTGATTTGGATGGTGAAGACGAAGGTTAAAGAAAAATCTAAAAAACGAAAAGATTCTTCTGAGCTATCATTTAACTTTAATAAGATCCGGAAATATGTTTTTCCAATTTTAGTAGTGGTCATTGCATTAATTGGTTTTAAGATTAGATATCAGACGGCAAGCTACAAGTACTTTATAGATCCAGATACATTTTATCATTTTGAGATTTACAAGCTCACGATAAAGGAATGGATACCAAAATACTACATGATGGCAGAGGCTCCATTTGGTTCTATAATAGGTGAACCTCTTGGACTGTATATATTACCTGCCATACTCTACAAGATTCTCTCAGTGTTTGGATACACAGAGCTTGCGGTCTTTAAGCTCTGGCCACCTCTTGTTGGGTTTTTCAGCATTGTTGCAATATACATACTTGGAAAGAAGTTCCACTCAGACTGGGCTGGGCTATGGGCTGCTACCGTTATGATGTTCTCAACAGCTCATTTCGTTAGAACATTTTCAGGAAATAATAGAGGTGATGGTCCATTTTTAATGCTGTTTCTGTATGCAGTAATTTCACTGTTCTTATACCTTGAAACAAAAGATAAAAAGAGGTATCTCTGGGGAATGCTCTTTGTGATATTTTCAGTCACTTCATTAAGCGTCTGGAACGGTTCGCCATTTGGTTTAATGGTTTTCCTTGGCTTTGCAAGTATTTACGCGATTCTATTGTTCGTCTTTGGAAAAATTGAAAAGCTCAAAGAGTTCATTAGAGACTTCTACCCAGCATATTTTGCAGTGCTTGTCTTGGGATACCTTCTGACCTTTCCCGGTATAGTCAGGGTTGAGGGTTTTATCAAGTTCGCGTTTAAGGTATTTCTTGGTCTAATGTTACTGACCCTAATAATGCTCTATGGAGAGAAGTTCAAGCTCAACTACTCCGACAAGAAGCACAGGTTTGCGGTAGTGGCAATAGTGGTTCTCATAGGATTTGCTGGAGCTTATGCCTATGTGGGTCCAAAGCTTTTCAAGCTTATGGGCGGTGCATATCAATCAACTCAGGTATATGAGACTGTTCAAGAGCTTGCAAAGACGACTTGGGATGACGTATCACGTTATTACGCAGTGAAATCATCGGATGGGACGATCTTCCTGATCTCTCTGCTTGGAATTGCTACAGTAGCACTTCGCTTTGTACTCACTTTGTCCAGAGAAGGGGAGGTTAATGAAAAGCAATTGTTTGTATTGCTTTACTATGTAATGTCTCTCTATCTTATGTGGACAGCTGTGAGATTCTTGTTCTTAGCTTCTGGAGCGGTTATACTTGGGTTTGGTATCCTAATTGGAGAGCTCTTTAGCTTTGTTGAGAATATGAAAGAAAGAACATCTACAAAAGCACTTTATGCTGTGCTTTTGATAATACTCTTCGTACCAATACCAATAGTGGGCGCGACAACTATGAATTCTCAAGCAAAAGCAATGGCAAAAGCAGGTTCAGTAACCCCATCTTGGGAAGAAACACTAAGATGGCTGAACCAGAACACACCCAAGCTTTCAACTGCTACTTCATGGTGGGATTATGGATACTGGATAGAAAGTTCTCTCCTTGGTAATAGGAGAGCCTCTGCTGACGGAGGACATGCGAGAGACAGGGATTACATATTGGCAAGGTTTCTTGCAAATGATGGAACAAAAAGTGAAGTCGATTTTGAGAGTTGGGAGCTCAACTACTTCATAGTATGGACCCAGGATATCTTCAAGTTCAATGCAATAAGCTATCTTGGTGGAGTCATAAGCAGAAAAGAAAGAGACAGCCTTGCCATGATACTTCCCTTCCAGAAATACGGAGAAAACCTTTATGTCCTAAGCCAAAACCAAATAATAAGAGTGCTCACAGAAAATGGGAAAAAGAAGGTCGTGATCCAGGTTGGAAATCAGCAGCTTGAACCTATACAGGCTATATTTCTCCAAACTGGAGAAGTAATTAGGGAACAGGGAACATATCCCGGCATTGTCTGGGTATTCCCCAACTACGCCATCTTAACATATCATAAAGTGGCTTTCAGCAATTTTATCAGGATGGCATTTTTGGGTGGAAACGGAGTCCCAAACTTCCGGCTTGTTAAGTCAACGGGAGACATCAATGTGTATGAGTTCCACCCATTTGTGATTTATAAAATGGAGGTTTACAAAAACGGAACATGGAGCTCTATCAAAAAGCTTGAACCTGGAGAATACAAAGCCAGACTCTACATATCAGCATTTGGCAGGGATGTGAAGGATGCAACAATAAAGCTCAGAGCCTATAAAGATGGAAAGCTGGTAGCCGAGGAGACAATAGCCACTCATGTTAACATTGATCACTTGCAAGAGAAACCAGTTGAGGTAACGCTGAACGTTCCACATGCAACTAAGTATGAGCTTGTACTTATCCAAAAAGGACCTGTTGGAGCATTGGCAAGTGCCCCAGAATTTAATGGAGAACCTGCAAATCCAATTTATGTTGTCCCAGAGGGAAAAAGCGGTAAGCTTGCATTAAAGGCAGAATTTGACAGGGGTTATAAAGCAACCCTTTACCTAAGGGCTACCATAATATACTTAGTGAGAACACAGGGAACAAACAATGAAGATGAAAATGCAGCGTTTGGGCCTCATATGGACATCATAAAATATGTTCCAGTAAAGAGAGATGTCTCGGTTAAAGCTGGTGTTAATACGATAACAGCGGATGTTGAAATGCCTCAAGTCTTTACCCAGTATATAGAACAGCTCAAGCAGAGGTATGGAGCCGATAAAGTGATTATTAGAGGGAGGAGAATTGAACCAGTGTTTGTAGCAGATAAGGAGTACGTGATTTATAAGCAAGGTTAGCTCTTGTCTCTCACTATTTTTATGTCGTCTAAACTTTTTAATTTTGATCTTTGAGCTGTTTCTTCAATTTTTGTATCAATTTCTTTTCTTGGTTTTAGAATTAAGCATTCTACTTGGGAAAATCCAAGCTTTTTGAGTGCGTAAGCTCTGTGGTGACCATCAAGGATGTAATATCTCCCCTGATGCTCCAACACTATGATGGGGGCATCATAGCCATGCTTAATCTCTTGAAGAACGACCAATAACTTTGCCTCACTGAGTTCCCTTTGGGTTGGTATCAGAATATCAAGCGGAAGATATTTGTGGTCTATAATAAACTTAACCCCATAGATAAGCTCGTTCTCTCGTTTGAGATGCCTTGCTCTTTCAAATGCCTTTTCTCTTGTTATCAAGATGATTTCTTCTTTCTCTGTCACTTTTTAACTCCCCTGACAGCTATGAATGCTCCAAGACTCTTCAAATTTTTGTTGAATTTCTGGTCAACTTTCTCCGCAAATCCAACAAATGGAAAGAACGATGGGAAAAATATAATGCCTCTGCTCTCTACATTATCAAATCCTGCATTTGTTAAGAGTGTTTCTAATTCTTTTGGAGTGTAGAATCTTGCATATCTGTATGCCGTTTCAACAAACAAGCTTTTAAATCGTTTGAAAAGAAACCATAAACTTTTTCCGTTCATGGTTCCTATGATAACTTCTCCTCCTGGCTTTAGCACCCGATATATTTCATTCAAAGCTTTTTCGGGTTCGTGGATAAACTCAAACATTGTAACACTCAGCACCAAATCAAAGACTTCTTCTTTGAATGGCAAATTATATGCATCAGCTCGAATGAAAAGAACACGCGGAAGCTTGGACTTGGCAATTTTAAGCATCTCTTGATTCAGGTCAACTCCTATCACATCAAAGCCCCTTTTATGGAGTTCAATAGTATAATTTCCAGTACCGCAGCCCAAATCTAATGCTCGTCCTCTTTTCGTTTTAATCATGGAGAAAATAAGCCTTTTCTCTGTTCTATCAACATACTGGCCAACTTTCGTTTGATACCATGCATCGTAGTGGTGAGCAATTTTGTCGAAGTATTGGGCCATCTTAAACCCCAAGCTTGCTTTCTATCGTGATAGGTTTATCTACTCTGTCGTCAATTTTCACACTTATTACCACCCTTTTTGCTCCAGCTTTGAAAATTGCTTCATGGCATCTTTTAATCAGTTTAAGAATCGAATCAATATCTCCTTCTACTACAGTTCCCATTGGGCAGACCATGTATTTTAACCCACTCCTCCTTATCTCCTCAATCACCGGTTCAAGGTACTTCCCAACGCTTGGAGTCTCTGTTCCAAGGGGAAAGAGACAAATTTCTGCAACGGCCATTAGCCACCACCAGCGGGAGGGAATATATGGATTACGTCATCTTCCTTCAGCTCGGTATCCCAAAGCTTTAGGTGAACAATATTATGACCATTGATAAGTACAATTCCGTTAACGTCTCCATCTTCATCAATTAATTCCTTTTTAATCCCTGAAAACATCTTGTCAAGCTTATCTAAAAGCTCCCTTACAGTTTTTACTCCACTAATTTCAATTTCTTTTCTCCCAGTCAAGTCTCTCAGAGTGGCGTAAAATTTCACTTTCATTAAACTCACCAAAATCAAATTTTTGGATTTAGAAATAAAGATTTTTCTCTCACTCGTGCTCTTTTCTCTTTTTCTCTTTGTTGTGGATATAATCTAAGAGTGGTCTAATTCTCTCCCACACTTCCTCAATTCCTCCATGACCGTTTATCTGAACATATACCCCCTGTTTTCTGTAAAACTTAATTATTGGCCTCATATTTTTTATGTAAATATCATACCGCTTTGAAACAATGTCTGGTTTATCGTCTGGTCTCTGAATAATTTTCTCTCCACATATGTCACATATATTCGGGACTTTTGGTGGTTTGTAACGGACATGATATACGGCTCCACACTTGCTGCATATTCTCCTTCCACTTATTCTTTCGATACTTTCTTCCTTCGATATGAATATGTCAACTGCAACATCTAATCTGATTCCATGGTCATAGAGGTAGTTTTCTAAGGCTAAAACCTGCTCAGCAGTTCTTGGATAACCATCGATTATGAAGTTATTTCGTGTCCTTCTTAGTCTTGAAAGAACAAGTGTGTTAACAACAACATCGGGGATCAGATCTCCCCTTGCCAGATATCTTGCCATCTCTTTTCCGAGTGTGGTGCCTTTCTGTATCTCTGCTCTAATTATGTCTCCGGAGGATATATACTCCAGGCGGTACTTTTCAACTATTTTTCGAGAATGAGTAGATTTTCCGCTTCCAGGTGGCCCAAAAATCAAGATATTCATGTAGCTCACCGATAGTGATTTATAATTCAAACCATAAAAAGAATATGGTGGTAAGCATGCCGCGTCTCCTAACTGGTTTTGTTAGGGCAGCTGGTTATGCAAACAAAGTGAGAAAAGTATTATTCGCTATTACACGAGGAAAAGTCAATCCCGAGGAAGTGGTAAGAGCAGCCGCTGAGCTTAATCAGTATATCTTCAACAAGTTTCAGGATATGGGTGTAAAAAAGGAAGATGTTGTGAGGATTGAGGTGGAGTTTGATATTAAGGACGGAAAAATTGAATGGCGCTATGATAGCTTGAAAATTGAAATTTACAAGAAAGAGGAAGAAGAGAAACTTGCGGAGGCCATGCGTGAGGTAGAAGAAAGTGAAAAAGCCCTTGAACTTGTAGTTGAAGAACTCAGCAAGCTATCAGAAAAGCTAAGAAGCTTGAGTGACGAAATCTCTCAACTTGTTGAAAAAATTAAACAGGAACATACAACATTAAAACTCGAATTTGAAAAAGAAGAAGTTTAGATGCCCAAATTATCCAGAAAGATATTGACATAAGCAATAACATGTGAAGTTAGGTAGCTCTTTCTTCCGATGCTAATCTTTTCTGCAATGCTTTCAAGAAAAGCCTCATCTTCCTTAGTTAGTCCAATGTGATCTCCAAGAATAAATGCGAGGTTTCCTTTAAAGTTAACCTTAGTTATTGGTTTGCCCTCTTCGTGAAGATAGTAGAGCTTTGCAGTTTTGATGGTTTTTCTCACGATATCCTCAAAGGTCAAATTGCTGATGTAAATTCCTGGTAAGACTTGATGCTCTTTGCTGGGCTCCTTTATTTCTTCGCCGGCTTTTAGTGCTTTAATATCAGTTTTGCAATGCTCCTCTCATCTGGATTTATTGTTTTGGATTTAATCTCATTACCTTCAAATCGTATAGTTTTAGGTGGATTCGGTGGACCATTTAAATTTAGCCAGACTCTAACATTTTTACGAAAGCCATGGGAAAGCAGAAAAGCCGAATTAATGCTCCGACAGAGTAAATCAATCCTACCGCTTGTTCCAGGTAAATCTTTTAGACTGAAATCTGCCTTTGTATGTGCGTGATTTGCTTTGATTATGAATACTCTCATCATGATCAAAATGGAAGGAAAGATTTAAAAATCAGTCGAGAGCTTCAAGAAGCTTCTCCAGGAACATCTTCTCTGGATAAGCACCCTCAAACTCAACTTTGTCAATGCCGTTAACTTGGATGACTATCTTTGGAACTGCCATCACCCTGTACTGGTCAGCCCACTCTGGGTATTCAATCGCTTCAACCATGTCTCCAAGTACCTTGTTCTTTCCAGCTAATGCATTCTCAATAGCAAACTTGTGTGCCATTCTAACTGCCATGGGACAGTATGGACAGGTTGGCGTTACAAATACCAAGATTCTGACATCTTTATCAACTTCTTTGATGACATCTTTGGTCTCTTCCATTAAATCTGTTGTTCCGTTAGAGACATCAACTATATCCTCAAGAAATGCGCCAAACTCATGACCGGCTGGGAGACCGAAATATCTAACCCCAAAATCTTTTCCATCCTGAGTTATTACTGTAACTGGAGCTCTGTCAACTCTGTACTTCTGTGCCAGATCCTTTTCCTTGCCAAAATCATGGATCTCAAAACTAACAAGACCACTCAGCTCGCTAATCTCTTGAACAAGCTGCTTAAGCTGTTCACAATACTGACAATGATCCTTGCCAATGAACACGATAAGCTTGACTGGGTTGGTTAGCTTTGAAAAGAACTCCTCCTTAATGACTCTTTTATCTCCATCACTTATCAATCCCATTCCAAACACCCCCAAATCCTCTGAGCTAAAGGTTTATAACCTTTAGAGTGCAACATTTTAATAAAGTTTGCAAATTTAAAGTTGTCAACCAAAGGTTAGATGCACACTATATAAGCTTTACGCTACAAATTTGAGTAGGTGGGGGACATGTCTGAACCAGATATATTTTACATTCTGGGAAATAAGGTGAGAAGAGATTTGCTCAGCCATTTAACTTGTACTGAATGCTACTTCAGTTTATTGAGCAATAAAGTTAGTGTTTCATCAACGGCAGTCTCAAAACATCTCAAAATCATGGAAAGAGAGGGACTCCTCAAATCATATGAGAAGGAAGGTAAATTCATAGGGCCTGTCAGGAAGTATTATAAAATAACCCTATCCAGCACTTATGTTGTCACTGTAACTCCGAATTTATTCTGGTATAAGGGGATTAAGCTGGATGGGAAACCTGAGTTAAGGAAATTCGAGATAGACCTGGAGAACCTTGAAGAATCACCAGCTACTCTTCAGGCTATGGTCATAAACCTTATTGATGCGAATAAACAGCTGTACACTCTGCTGGAAGCTTTGAAGTCTCTTGAAAGCTACAGAGATATGCTTGTAAAAAGGATAAAAGAACACTATTTGGACGAGATTGGTGACATGACTCAGCTGGCAATACTTCACTATTTGATGCTTTACGGGGAGGCTACAATTGAAGATCTCAGTGACCGATTTAACATCAAAGAGAGAGAGGTCATCAAAAAGGCCGAAGAGCTGAATAAGTTTGTACCGTTAATAATAAAAGATAATGGCACAATAAAAATAGATGAAGAAAAATTAAGAAAGTTAGTCAAATAGCAGGAGGTTTAACTATGGCGCTTTCAAAGGTTGGAATTCTAGTTAACAGAGAAAAGTGCTATCTCTGTGGCTCTTGTGTGGCGGTATGTCCAAAGGAGGCAATAATAATTGAAAACGATGAATGGAAATTCTTCCAAGAGAAATGCATTGGATGTAAGTTCTGCGTTTTGACTTGCCCAGTTGGTGCTTTAACTGCTAAGGAGGTTGAGTAAAATGGAGCTGTATTATGATGTTGTAGTCGTTGGAGCTGGCATTGCAGGGCCAATTTTATCAAGGAATTTAGCCAAAAAAGGATACAGGGTTCTCATGATTGACAAAAAAGCCGAAATAGGGTCACCAAAGAGATGTGCTGAAGGATTAGGCATTGCAAACTTCAAAAAATATGATATTCCATTGGACAAGCGTTTCATAAATAGAGAAATTTATGGTGCTACTGTTTATTCTCCAAGTGGTTACAAACTTGAAATTAGATATGATAAAGTAGGTGGCATAATTTTGGAGAGAAAAATCTTTGACAAGATGCTCGCTTATTATGCAGCCAAAGCCGGAGCAGATGTTATGGCAAAGACAGAAGCGATTGGCTTAATAAGAAAAGAAGGCAAGATAGTCGGGGTTAAAGCTAAGCACGAGGGCGAACCTTTGGAGATTTACGCTGATGTGATTGTCGCGGCTGATGGTGTAGAGAGCAGGGTAGCAAGATGGGCTGGAATAAACAGCTTTTTACCACCCCACGAGCTTGACTCAGCTTATGAATACGAGATGATAATTGAGAATTTTGAGTTTGATCCAGACATCATTCATCTTTACTTTGGCAATGAAGTTGCTCCAAGGGGCTATGTATGGATTTTCCCAAAAGATGAAGACAGGGCAAATGTTGGGATTGGAATAAATGGGGATAATCCAAAAACGGCAAAGTACTACCTTGAGAAGTGGCTCAAAGAGAACAACATAAAAGGAACCAAGATTTTGGAAGTTAATGTTGGAGGCGTCCCTGTTGGCGGCTTTTTGAAAGAGCTTGTCAAAGATAACGTTGTAGTTGTCGGTGATGCGGCAAGACAGGTAAATCCAATGCACGGTGGGGGAATAGCAGAAGCTATGAAAGCGGCAACGATAGCAAGCAAGTGGATTGACAAAGCTTTGAGTGAGGAAAATCTTGAACTACTCAAAGGCTACACTGAGGAATGGTGGGCTGGAGAAGGGCAAAGGCTTCTTAGAATTCTAAAAGTTAGGCAGATAAGTGAAAAGCTCAGTGATGATGAGCTTGATGCCGCAGTGCAAGCGATGAGTGGTGTAGATGCCGAGAAAATAGCTGCTGGGGATTACAAGGAAGTCTTTAGGACTTTAATAAAGAATCCAAAAATATTGCTAAAGCCCAAAATGCTTAAACTTTTGAAGGAGGCACTTTAGGGTCTCCTTTTATTTGTCTTATTATTGTATTTCCATTTTCTGCAGTTCATGTTCAAACAGACTTCATATTCCCTGTTTTTCTCCCTGATTTTCACTATTGGGGCATTGCCGCACTCTGGACAAACTTTTCCCGTTGGAATTATTTCCCCTCTCTGTAAAAGCGGGTAGGTAACATCACAGTTGGGCCAGTTTGAGCAGCCAACAAACCTCTTTCCAGTTTTTCTGTTGTATCTTATAACCAAATCTCCACCACATTTAGGACATTTTCCCACAATTATTCTCTCATTTTTTTGTTTTCTCTCATCTCTGTCAACAGCTTTTTTTATAGCTTCTTCCTCTTCTGATGTCAAGTCTTTAACAGTCTTTTTCTTTGACTTCTTATTTTTGCTTTTTTCGCTTTCCAATAACTTTTCCATAAGTTCCCTGCCTATGTCCAGCTCCTTGGCTTTAAACTCCTTGAGAATCTTTATTAACTGTTCCTTTGCTTCTTCAATGACCTTATCTTTGCTCAGTTTCCGCTTCATAATTTCATCCATTTTTTCTTCGAACTCTCTTGTAAGTTCAACACTCACAATCTCCGGCACGTTCTTTTCCAAAGCCTCGACTACCTTTATGCCGAGGGGAGTTACCCTAATTTTTTTCTTCCCCTCAATGTACCCCCTCTGATAGAGCGTCTCCAAAATCTGCGCCCTTGTTGCCTTTGTTCCTATTCCTAAATCCTCCATCTTTTTGATGACGCTTGCCGGACTATAACGGGCTGGAGGCTTTGTTTTCTTTTTCTCACGCTTGATTTGGATAACTCTGACAGGCTTTCCTTCTCTGAACTTAGGCAGGATAACTTCATCAAAGCTGACATATTTGCCGTAAATCTTGAGCCATCCTTCCTTTAATGTCCTCGCTCCGCTTAAAATGAACCGGTGATTGTTTGAGTTTATTATGACTTTCATAATCTCCCTAACTGCTGGGTCTGCAAATGCTGCCAAAAATCTTCTAACTATTAAATCGTAGATGTTCTTTTCCTCTTGAGTTAGCTCTCCAGGTTTAGGCAATTCACCAGTAGGGTAAATTGCTGGATGGGCTGGGTCATCTTTTGGTCCTTCAACTGGTTTTAGCTGAGGTTTGCCCAAAAGCTCATGGGCAAAGGGCTTGTATTCAGGGATTTTTGCGAGGCTTTGAATTATGTATTTGTAGTTTAGATTCTTAGGGAGTTTCTGAGAGCTTGTACGTGGATATGAACAGTTGTGCACAACTACTCCATTGGCTATGAAGTTGTGGTAGTTCTCAACAACTAAATCATAAACTTTTCCTTTATAATGGAATTTCTCAATCTCTTTGATTTTTAAGATGTAAACGTCACCAGATGCAACTCTTCTCAAGTCGCTGTCTTGCAAATAGGGCAGAAGCTTTTTGAGCTTGTCTAAGCTTATTGCTCTCTTGTGTACTGTTTGGTTGCCTAAATCAAACCTTTTCCACACTCCAGCATTGGACTTTATTTTTCCTTTCCACTTCTCAACTTTTATTAAGCTGTAGTGGCGTGAAAAAGGTTTCCTCTCCCGTATTGCAAGCTGTCTTACTCTCTCCAAATCTTCCCGTTTAACCCTGAGATAGCCTTTTATCAGCTCATAAAAGCGTAGTGCATCACGTGAGTAAACCTTAAGCTCATATGCTTGGAACATGCCATTTCTATCCTTTTTAGTCCAGATATACGTTCCAACGCCTAACAGCTGCCAAAGCATCTTAACTTTATATATTGCCTTCTTGTTCTTTGATGTCAAAACAATCTGAGGCGAAAACGACTTTTTCCCTCCCGTAGGCTTTATCCCAATGTGCGAATCGGCATCATAATACCCAGCCAAGAACGCCAAAATCCATTCTCTCTTGGAGGTAATCTCATCTGGGATATCAAATACCTCAGTTTTATTCCCGTATGGACAGCCTAAAAGCTCAAATATCCTTGTTAATGATTTGCTTCTTATCGTTATTACCTTATGTTTTTTGTTGTATCTGATGCTAAGACCAAGAGCTTTGACTGAGTGCTCAATAGCTTTGATTGTCTCCATTTCTCTATCTTTGGCAGGAATTGTTATTGCACCTTTCTTTGCAAGATGTCCATCGCCAATCACAAAGCCAAACAGATACCAGAAATCCTCATTAGGCTCAAATCTAACCGGTTTAACTGAAGTGCTGTAAGTAAAACCAAGATAGTTCTCCCTCAGCTCTTTCAGTGTAATAACTCCCTCTCCCAGCAGGTATCTAACTATGGGAACCGGCATTTTGCCGCGCAAGTATTTATAGTATGTTGGTTCCTTTATATTAAACAGAACAAGAATCTCAGTTTTTTTATTGGCATCCATGAGTCTTTTTCTAATTTCTTCTCCAAATTCTGGCTTGAAAAGTATGTAGTCTTTCATGGAATTTGCTTTCTCAAGAAGAATATCAAGCAGGGTCAGTGTTTTTTCTTCATGGAATTTGGAGTTGTTAATCAGCATTACTACTTGGTCATTCTCTTTTAGCTTTTCGGCAGGGACAAAAATTAATTTATCCTCACGATAAACCAAAACTGGATGATCAGCAGTGATTAAAAGCTCAGTGTTATCTGAGAGCTTTACTTTGTACATGAGTTCATCAGCTTCTCTTTCAAGTAACTTGTAGTGGCATTTCGAAAGCCTCAGTCCAAAATCAAGGGCCAAAACTTCGCCTTCTTCTGGGAGTTCTTCAATTCGTTTTATACCGTTAGGCGTCAAAATTAGGGAATCTGGGTGAAGACAATAACCTTTCTCATACAACCTCTGCGCAATATCCAAAGTCTTCTTTGGAGAATAACCAAAAGCAGAATACGCTTCTCTCTGGAGTGTTCCCAAGTCAAAAGGATGTGGGGAATTTCTCTTCTGCTGCTTGACTTCAACTTTCTCGACAAAAGCTGGCCCTTTCTTAGCCTCTTGAACAATGCGCTTTGCCTCCTCCTCATCTAAGATGCGCTCTTTTTCGTAGGTGGCTATATACTGCTTCCCGTTTTTCTCCAAAATCATCTTTATGACCCAGTATGGAGTTGGCTTGAAGTTTGCAATTTCCTTTTCTCGTTCAACTAAGAACTTGAGCGTAGGCCCTTGAACTCTACCCGTGCTTAAAATCATCCACTTGCCGCTTGCACGCTTTATAGCATGTGTTAGAGCTCTCGAAAGGTTGACACCCCAATACCAATCAAGAACATGCCTCGCTATTCCAGCATCGGCCATTCCAAAGTTTATCGTTGGCTCAAGGTTGTACCATGCCTTAAGGATGTCCCTCTTCGTTAAAGCTGAGAACTTCATACGCTTTGCTTTCTTCGGGTCAACGCCGCAGGCGTATTTTAATGCTGTATATCCAATTACTTCACCTTCAGTATCATAGTCACAAGCAACTATAAATTCATCAGCTCTCTTTGCAAGCTCTCTCAAAGCTTTGATATAGTCTTTGGCATAGCTCTTTCCTTTTTCAGCAACATAAACTGGGACCCATTCAATATCAAAAATAGGGTAACCATAGGTTTTGGTTTTCGGAGCCAGTGTATAGAGATGACCAACTGCTGGAGCCACGATTATCTTTTTTCCATCGCGGGTTAATTCATAGTAGGGAACACCATACAAAGTTTTTCGTATGGGCTTTCCTTCAGCAAGGGCATATGCAATTTTCTTTGCAACATTTGGCTTCTCTGCAATAATTAAGACAGTCATTGGCATCTCCTCTTAGGGAATTGAAGAAGAGCATATAATAAATTTTTGGAAAAGGGGGGCAGTAGGGATGTCGCCCGTTCTGGTTATCCGCTACCTTTGAAGCAAGTGGAACTTTCGGTAGCGGATAACCTTCCACCCTCGTGGTTTCATTGGGTGGCTTTCGGGGGGAACGGTAACTCCCCACATCTTCCGTTAAGTCTCCATTCGGGCTTACAAAACCCCACATACCGGAGACTGCTACATCACTAAAAACTACCCCACAAGGCTATATAAAAATTACGGAAAACAAAAACCAACAAATGTTTCGTAAGTTCCTATTTAC
>CAZTOS010000036.1:6984-22125 GCA_964615185.1 uncultured Thermococci archaeon | reverse complement strand
GAAATTGGAACTCCCTTAACAGACTCCGCTGTTAAGATCCTTCTCCTTGGAAGCGGTGAGCTTGGAAAAGAAATAGCCATTGAAGCTCAAAGATTGGGAATTGAAGTAATTGCGGTGGATAGATATCCCAATGCCCCAGCCATGCAGGTGGCTCACAAAAGCTATGTTGGAAATATGAAGGACAAAGACTTCCTGTGGAGCGTCGTTGAGAGGGAAAAGCCCGATGCAATAATCCCAGAAATTGAGGCAATAAACCTTGATGCACTTTTTGAATTTGAAAAAGAAGGTTATTTTGTTGTTCCAAATGCAAAAGCAACTTGGATTGCTATGCATAGAGAAAGGACGAGGGAAACACTTGCAAAGAAAGCAAAAGTTCCAACATCAAGATACATGCATGCTACAACCTTAGACGAGCTCTACGATGCCTGCGAAAAGATTGGCTACCCATGTCACACTAAGGCCATAATGAGCTCAAGCGGAAAGGGCTCCTATTTCGTTAGGGGTCCCGAGGATATTCCAAAAGCATGGGAAGAGGCTAAAAAGAAGGCAAGGGGAAGTGCTGACAAAATTATCGTTGAAGAGCACATAGATTTTGATATTGAAATTACAGAATTAGCGGTTAGACACTTAGATGAAAATGGCAAAGTTGTCACTACTTTTCCAAAACCAGTTGGTCACTACCAAATTAAAGGAGACTACCACTCAAGCTGGCAACCTGCAGAGATAAGTGAAAAGGCCGAGCGTGAGGTGTATAGAATAGCCAAGAAGATCACCGACGTCCTTGGAGGTCTTGGAATCTTTGGTGTGGAGATGTTTGTCAAAGGCGACAAGGTATGGGCGAATGAGGTTTCACCAAGGCCTCACGATACGGGAATGGTGACCATGGCATCCCATCCTACTGGCTTTTCAGAGTTCGGTCTTCACGTTAGAGCTGTTTTAGGCTTGCCAATTCCAGCTATCGAAGAGAATGGTATTAGGAAATTCCCAATCCTAACTCCAGCGGCAACTCATGTAATTTTAGCAAATCAAGAAGGCTTTAGTCCAAGGTTCAGGAACGTTTTTAGGGCATTGAACATTCCGAATACAACTGTGAGATTATTCGGAAAGCCTTCAGCGTACAAAGGAAGGAGATTAGGAGTGGCTTTAGCCTGGGACAGAGATGTGCAGGTCGCGAAGAAAAAGGCAGAGCAAGTTGCCCATATGATAGAGCTCAAAACAAGAAGTGGGGAATGGCAAAGCCAAGAGTTCATAAAAAAGAAGCATCTTCTTTGAATTTTTTAAGGTTCCTTTAATTTTTTCACTAAATCAACTTTAACATCTTTCCAACCGAAATCCTTAAAAAGATTCTAATTAGAATCATTCTCATGAGAATCATTCCAAGAAGAATTGAACTTGCACAGCTTGAGGGTGAAGGCTGGAAAATGCTCTATGGAAGAAGAAAGACGGGAAAGACCTTTCTCGTTCAGCACTTCGTTGAACATGATAAATTCTACTTCGTAAATCGTGATGGGACTATACTCGATTTAACTTCAGGCAAGTACATGAACTACGATGAGTTTCGGAAAGAATTCCTTGACCATCTTGGAAAAGAGAAAATTATAATAGATGAGTTTCATCGCCTTCCAGATGGCTTTCTTGATCTCCTTCACGCTTACTCGACCTTGGAAAGCGAGCTTATTCTCATAACTTCGACCCTATGGCTGGCAGTGAGAATTCTCTCAATGCGTGAAAGTCCCCTCCTCGGGATAGTGCTTCCCGTCAAGGTTGGTCTAATCGACGAAAGAGAGATCCTCGTAGAGCTGTCAAAGGAAGTGGATGGAAAAGAAATTATTGAGGCTTCAACGTACCTCCGTGAGCCAATGCTCGTACCCTCTTACAAGCCTCCACTCAGGGAGTTCCTGACTGATTACCTGCACTCTTCAGCGCCGGTCATTAAGGATCTCATAGGAGAAACTTTTACTGAAGAAGAGGTTTTCTTCTCCGAGGTTTATCAGGGTGTTCTTCATTCGATAGCGGATGGAAAATCAAAGAGCGGTGAAATTGGAAGCTATCTGCTTTCCAAAGGATTAATTGAATCCCCCTCCAGCATCCAGAAGTATCTCAAAGTGCTGTCCTCGATGGGATTCATAAAGAAAAAGCCAATCCATGGAAAGAAAAGGCGCTTCCGCTACTCAATAGCATCCCCCCTCCTTGACCTCCACTTCTATCTTGAGGCAAAGTATGCCTACACCGAGCTTGAGACACCCAAAGAGTTCATTAGGAAGGCTGTTGATGAGAAGGTTCCAAGGCATGTTGAGGGCTTCATTGAGAGTCTTCTGGCTAAGGCTTATGGCCTGAGGCCAGTAAAGGTTGAGCTCCCAGATCTTGAGCTTGATATCGCACTAATGGGCTTCAGCAAACTTGAGCTGATAGGAGAGGTTAAGTGGAAAAGCAGGGTTAAGCGTGAAGAAGTGAAAAAAATTGAGGAAAAACTCTCTAAGTTCAGATGCAGGAAGGTTCTTGTTGTTCCATCTGAGGACGCCCTCGAAAGAGAACCTGAAGGGATTGAAGTATTAACTCCCGAGGAACTCATAAAAATTGCAAAAAGAAGCTTGGAAGCACTTGTTTAACTTCTCATCTTTTCTCTGTATTCCTCAAGCTTTTTCTTTAAGCTCTCATCTTTTAGCGCCAAAATCTCAATAGCAAGCAAAGCCGCATTCTTTCCATTGTCTATTCCTACCGCAGCAACCGGAATTCCAGGAGGCATCTGAGCTATGCTCAAAAGAGCATCTAAGCCGCCGAGCTTGGCAGAGACTGGAACACCAATAACGGGTTTTGTTGTGTGGGAAGCTATAACTCCAGGCAAAGCTGCGCTGAGTCCGGCAATGGCTATGAAAATGTCGTAGTCTTTTTTTGCCAGCTCTTCAACCTTTTTAGGGTTCCTATGGGCTGAAGCAACTTCAACATCGTATTTAACGCCAAATTCATCCAGCACTTTTGTGACTTTTTCAGCTATGTGAGAGTCACTTTTGCTACCCATGACAACGAGCACCTTCATTCTACCACCAGCTCGCTTTTCTGTGTTCAAGCTTATAAAATTTTCGACATATTTATGTTAAAATAAAGCTTAAAAAGTAAAAATTTTAACAAATTTTTGGTGAAGAGTATGAAAGTTCTCTTGGTTGGTGCTGGTGGTAGAGAAAGTGCAATTGCCGAAGCCCTCGTGAAGAGCGGAGCTGAACTTTACGTTGTAGCTAAGCATGTTAACCCTGGAATAAGAAGAATGGCAGAGGAATATGGAATAGCAAAAGAAACTGATGTTGAAAAAGTCTTAGATTTTGCTCTAAAGTGGAATGTTGATTTGGCTTTTATCGGTCCAGAGGCTCCTTTAGAGAAAGGCATTGTCAACCGTTTAGAAGAGAATGGCGTTCCAACGGTTGGGCCATCAAAAGAGGCTGCGCGGCTTGAGACTAACAAGGCTTTTGCGAGGGCTTTGATGGAAAGGCATAAAATCCCAGGAAGAAAGCTCTTCAAAGTCTTTGATGATGTTGCAGAAATGAGAGCGTGGGTTGATGAGTTTGGAAAGCCTGTTGTGGTTAAACCCCTTGGCTTAACAGGTGGGAAGGGGGTTAAAGTAGTTGGCCACCAGCTTAAGGACAATGAAGAAGCAAAAGCTTATGCAAAGGCTCTCATAGAAAAAGACGGAAAGGTTCTCATAGAGGAACGCACAGATGGCATTGAATTTACTTTCCAAGTCTTCACAGATGGGAAGAAGGTCATTCCAATGCCTTTGGCTCAAGATTATCCACATGCTTATGATGGTGATGTTGGGCCAATAACAGGCGGAATGGGTTCTTATTCTTGTGAAAACCACTTGTTGCCTTTCATACCAAAAGAAGATTATGAAAAAGCCCTTGAAACGCTCAAAAAGACCGTTGAAGCTATGAGAAAAGAAGGAACTCCTTATAAGGGGATTCTCTACGGCCAGTTCATGCTTGCTAAGGATGAACCGAAAATCATTGAATATAATGCCCGCTTTGGTGATCCGGAGGCAATGAATGTTCTGCCTATTCTGAAGACTCCACTTCTTGAAATAGCTGAGGGAATAGTGGATGGAAACGTCAAGAAAGCAGAGTTTGAAAAGAAAGCTACTGTTGTGAAGTACATTGCACCAAAAGGCTATCCAGAAAATCCAGTGAAAGGAGTCCAAATCCAGGTTAATGAAGCTAAAATTTTGGAAGGCGGAGCAAAGATTTACTATGCATCGATTGATGAGAACCTCACTCTTCTTGGTTCAAGAGCTTTAGCAATTGTTGGAATTGCTGATTCATTGGAAGAGGCAGAAAAGATTGCTTCGGCTGGAATAAAGCACGTCAAGGGTGAAATCTTCTACCGCAAGGATGTGGGAACTAATGAAAGCATAGCTAAGAGAATTGAGATTATGAAAGCGATTAGGGGGTGAATGATATGATTACAAGAGAGCAGATTTTGGAGGTTCTGGAAAATTACAATAAGGAGAACATAATTATCGGAGCAATTGGGAGTCATTCAGCTCTGGATATAGCCGATGGAGCCAAAGAGGAAGGCTTTAAAACACTTATAGTTTCCCAAAGAGGGAGACACAGAACTTATGCTCACTACTTCAAGGAAAAGAGGACAAAAGATGGCTTGACCAAGGGTTTCATTGATGAGGTAATAATTTTAGAGAAATTTGCCAAGATAATTGAGATTCAAGAAGAGCTCAGAAAGAGAAACGTCATCTTTATTCCAAACCGTTCGTTTGTTGTCTATACGGGCATTGACAAGGTTGAAAACGACTTTTTAGTGCCACTCTTTGGAAGCCGTAATTTGCTCAGAAGTGAAGAAAGGAGTGAAGAGAAGAGCTACTACTGGCTCCTTGAAAAAGCTGGTTTGCCCTATCCGGAGCCGATTGGAGACCCAAAGGATATAAACGAGCTGGTAATAGTTAAACTTCCTCATGCAAAGAAAAGGCTTGAGCGCGGTTTCTTCACCGCTGCAAGTTACAAAGAGTTCAAAGAAAAGGCTGAGAAGCTGATGAAACTCAGTGTAATCACAGAGGAGGACTTAGCCAAAGCGAGGATTGAGCGCTATATCATTGGTCCAGTCTTTAACTTCGACTTCTTCTATTCGCCCATTGATGGGGAGATTGAGCTTTTAGGAATTGACTGGCGCTTCGAGACAAGCTTAGATGGCCATGTTAGATTGCCAGCTCCACAACAATTGACTTTGCCTGAACATCAATTCGAGCCTGAATATACTGTCTGCGGTCATGCAAGCTCGACTTTGAGGGAGTCTTTGCTTGAGAAGGTCTTTGACATGGCAGAGAAGTACGTTGAGGCAACACAAAAGTATTACCCACCCGGCATAATTGGGCCTTTCACTTTGCAAACGGCTCTTGACAAGGATTTGAACTTCTACATCTACGATGTAGCCCCAAGAACCGGTGGCGGGACGAATATTCACATGGCAATGGGGCATCCCTATGGCAATGCCCTATGGAGAAAACCGATGAGCACTGGAAGGAGAATTGCGCTTGAGATTAAGAGAGCTGTTGAGCTGGATGAGCTTGAAAAGGTTGTTACATGAGGTGATGCTCATGAAATATAAGGCAAAAATTATCGTTCGCTTAAAGGAAGGGCTCAACGACCCAGAAGGAAGGGTAATTGGAAAAGCTTTGAAGAACTTGGGTTACAAAATTGCAGACCTAAAAGTCCCGAAATACTTTGAGGTGGTTTTTGAGAGCGAAAATCCAGAGAAGGACGTTGAGGAGATGTGTAAACGCTTACTAGCGAATCCAGTTATCCACACTTATGAATACAGCATTGAAAATATAGGTGAGTGAGATGCCAAAGTTCGCTGTTATAGTGTTTCCAGGGACAAACTGTGACTTTGAAACAGTTGAAGCAATCAAAAAAGCTGGTGGAAAAGCGGAGAGAGTTTGGTATAAGGAAAGCTTGAAAGACTTTGATGGTGTTGTTTTGCCCGGCGGTTTTAGCTATGCTGATTACCTAAGGGCTGGAGCGATAAGCGCGAGGGCTGGGATAATGGAGGAGGTTAAAGAACTTGCCAAAGAAGGAAAACCAGTGCTCGGAATATGCAACGGCTTTCAAATTCTAACTGAAGCTAAGCTTCTGCCCGGTGCTTTGAGGCCAAACAAAATTCCAAGATTCCTATGTAAGTGGGTCTATCTTAGAGTTGCAGACACTGAAACAGCTTTTACAGGCTTTTACAAAGAAGGGGAAGTCATTAGAATGCCAATAGCTCATGCTGAGGGCAATTATTACGCCAATGATTTGGGCAAAGTTAGGATAGTCTTTCAATACAGCGATGAGAATGGCGACATCACAGAAGATGCTAATCCAAACGGTTCTCTGTTAAATATAGCGGGAATAAGCAACGAGAATGGCAACGTTCTTGGCATGATGCCTCATCCAGAAAGGGCAAGTGACAGATGGTTAGGAAGTGAAGATGGGCTAAAGGTGTTCAAATCTATGGTGGAGTATGCTAAAAGGTGATTTTTGATTTTTATTCAATTTCTTAATTACTTTTCGAAGTTTTACTTCATTAAAAATTGTGAATTTGTTAAAATGGGCTTTCTAGTGGCATGCTTTTTTAAAAAAATTAAATACCTCTCGGTGTTCAAAATGACAAAACCGAAAAATTTAAATACAGGTTACTTTGTGATATAATAATAAAAGAGAACAGATTGAAAGTGATAATATGGGTAAACATCATGTAGATTTAAAAACACTCCTGTGGGATATAACCTCCAAATGTAATTTAAGATGTATACATTGTTACAACACAGTAAAGTATCCACGTACAGGCATTAAAAATGAACTAACAACTGAAGAAGCAAAAGAAGCAATAGAAAAAATCAGCAAATTTGGCTTTAGGCATATACACTTGCTAGGAGGAGAACCTCTTGTTAGGCATGATTTGTTTGAATTAATAGAATATGCCAGAAATTATGAAATGGAAGTTACTATCAATAGTAATGGAATTTTACTTAATGTAGATAAGATCAAACGTTTAATTGAATTGGGAGTCTCTCAATTTGTATTTAGCTTAGATGGTGCCACGGAAGAGGTGAATGATAAGATTAGAGGGAAAGGAACATTCCAAAGGGTTATAAAAAACATAAAATTATTCAAAGAAATTAAAGAAGAGTACCAGTCCCCTATAAAAATTGGAATAGCATTTACTTTAACAAAATACAACCTTCATCAAATGGATAAGTTAGTAGGTCTTGCAATACAATTAGGCATTGATGCT
This sequence comes from uncultured Thermococci archaeon, assembly GCA_964615185.1. Classification (GTDB taxonomy): domain Archaea; phylum Methanobacteriota_B; class Thermococci; order Thermococcales; family Thermococcaceae; genus Thermococcus_B. The sequence goes on along the minus strand of CAZTOS010000036.1, from coordinate 14,850 downwards.
TTAGGTGTGATGGATTTATACATATCTGGAGATGCACTTACTAATCGGGATAATCTATACTATAGTGATGAGGAAAGGATATTTGCATATGAAGAACTTGCAAAAAGTTGCTGGAAAAACAGGGATAAACTACATGATGTTACCATTCAAATAGATACCCTGCCCTCATTAGGTGAGTATCTAAACAAAAAATATGATCTTGATTTGGCAATTCACCCGCGGAATGTTGGATGTGGTGCAGGGACAATTCATTGGTTAATGGAGGCTGATGGCACTCTTCATCCCTGTGGAATGGCAGATAATCCATTTTACAACACTAAACCCATACAAAATGGCTTATTAAAACTAGAGGATATTAATATAAAAAATGTCACTTCTGTAGAGGAGGTCCTGAACTCTGAGTATTTCCTAAGCTTTCTAGAGTTTAAAGAAAAATTTGGCAGAGCAAATCGTAGCCCATGTGTTCTATGCTCTTTTAGGGATACTTGTATTCAGTGTCCATTTAGATATTACAATCAAATCAATGTAAGGGAATGTCAGGAAGTAGTCAAACAAAAATTAAGGTTCATTCAGAGTATTAAGAATAGAAGATTCCATATAAATAACGATAAGATACTTACAAAAAATGGGGCTCTTTATGTATATGATCCAATTTTTAGGAAATATAAACAAGTTAATCATACGGGAGAGTTGGTTATCAAGAAAATAGAAGAGGGAATGACCCCTGAAAATATTGCAGAATGGTTAGTAGCTGAACTAGAAAGTGAAGGACTTGATAAACGTGTTGTCTTAGAGGATATATGCTTTTTTGTAAATAACCTATCTCTCATGGGTATTCTACAACAAAAAGGAGGTGATGCTGCATGAAGAAAGTCTACAAGCCTCCAAAAGTTGAAGAGGAGAATGAAAAGGACAAAACCTATACCTTGATGACAATAAAGAATGGCATGGGACAGTGCAAAAATACCTACCTTTGAATCTTTACCTTTTCTTTTTTATTATTTCTTTATTATTTTTGGAGGAGGTAAAATGACTTTAAGAGTTCGTGAAGCAGAAAAGAGTGAATGGGAAGAGTATGTTAAAGCCACAAACAGACACAAATCATGGAACTATTACTCTTGTCTAGACGCTGAGTCTGAAAAAAGATGGATAAAACCAAGGCGATTAGTTATTGAAAATAGAAATGGACCTATAATTATGATTCAAAGCAAAATCATGATGGAAGAACTTAACGGGAAAAAATATGTATTGGAGGAGATTGGGGGTGTTTATGGTTCTGGCATAGAAATCTTTTCTAATAACTGTAATTTGGTAAAGAATGGCATTAATGCACTTATAAACTTTTTAGATTTTTCATCAAAGAAGTTTGATTATTATCTACTAAGAATATACACAACAGAAGAAAATATCCTGCTAAATGTTGCACTCAGAAAGCTGGGATTATACCCAACAGAAATACAGACCCCAATTATAATACTCAAGGGGAGAAATGAAAACGAAATATTTAATTCTCTAAAAAGTTCAACTAGAAGGGCAATACGGCAGGCAGAGAAAAGAGGCACCAAAGTTATTATTAAAGAGAACAAATTTTCTATTGGTAACATAGAACATTTAATTGACAAGAAAAAAATTGGGAGTTTGATGTCCGATAAGGCAATATTATCTCAAGTAACTGAAAAATCAATAAAAAACGGCTATTTAAAGGTATTTTTAGCAAAAGTTGATGGAAAAGTTGTTGCTTTTGCGTATATCACCACATATAACAGTGTTTTAGGTTACCCATTGGGCAATATGGATAGGGAGTACTCATATTATAGGCCAGCAAATGCAATTCAATGGAGCGTTATTAAATATGGAATTAAAAATAACTACAAAGAGTACAATATGGTAAATGCTCCACCAGAAAATAGTGAGGGGCATTCTATTACTAAATTCAAACTAGGTTATAAACCAATTTTAAAACGGATTTATGAGTATAGTTTATCTCCATAAAATCTGGAGGGCTGAAATTATGGAAATTGTAAATTCAACTTCCAAAAAAGAACTCCTTACACAGAAAAATTTCCTTTATCTCCTAAGCAATCAGCTAATCTCACGAATTGCTGAATATCTCTTCTTTATTGGTGTAGTATTTTACATCTACAATCAATTATCTACAGCAAATACCTCTGGAGTCTTTATAGCAAAAACGTTATCGCTTTTACTGCTTTCACCAATAGTAGGGGTAATCGTGGATAGATATGGTAGAAAAAAAGTTATGGTACTTTCAACTCTTTTCAAAGCTATTTTTGTTTTGTCAATTGCTACTGTTTTTAAGTTCTCTTTTAGTATCTACCTTCTGCTGTATTTATATTTGGTGACATTTTTGCTTGATGCCTGCTCATTATTTTTTGGAACTGCCCGCTCTGCAATAATCCCTTCAATAGTTAAAACTGAACAGCTAAAAACAGCTAATTCATTTCTGACTCTAGCAGATGATCTAATAGATACATTAGGTCCCACACTTGCCTCTATAATAATCCTTGCAATTGGGAGAGAATACATGCCCCTTTTGGCGAGCATAATCTTTGGAATTTCAGCTGTACTTATTACAAAAATAGATATAACTGAGGAGTTAAATTTTGACCAAGACAGAAACTTTCTGGAGGAGATAAAATTAGGGTTAGCGTTTGTTAGGACATCTAAATCTGTATTCATGCTCCTTCTGATCTCAGGTGGGATTATGATAGGTGGGGGAATAATAAACGTGCTTTTAGTTCCTTATTCCTCAAATCTAGCGACTTCAGCTGAAGTTAGCTATGGTGTGTTGCTTACAGCTCTTGGTGCGGGATTTTTCATTGGGAGTTTTCTCATGAGTCTCGTAGGAGATAGATTCTCCGATGATATAACATTTATTTTGGGCCTCTTTATGACCGCATTGGCTCCTATAATGTGGAGCCAAGTACATTATTTACCTCTAGCGGCTGCCATAGCAATCTTCAATGGTATTGCAAATAGTGTCATCAATATTTCCTTAGAGACATTATTTCAAAAAATTGTTCCATCAAACTTTTTGGGAAGGGTTTTGTCATTCGAGTACTTCATAGTTTCAGCTTTCTCTCTTATTTCAATAGGGGTGGGTGGAATGCTTGCAGATAGAATGGGAGTTAACTTTGTGCTTCTTGCAGCAGGTATCCTAGAAATAATCATAGCTTTATTTGCATTTTGTTTTGTAATGCATTATTTTAGAAAGAAATCCTAGATAAATCAAATTTAGAGGTGTAATGTTTTAACATTTTTCTGTCAAAATAAACCTTAAAAGCTTTGAATTTTTACATATTTCTGACAATAAGAGAGGTGATTCTCATGTTCCCTCACGAAGAAAAATTTATCCGCGAAAAGCTTGGAAGAGACCCTAACGAAGTGGAAAAAGCCATGATCGAAGTAATGTGGAGTGAGCATGCCTCATATAAGTCAAGCCGTAAGTGGCTAAAGCTCTTACCTACCAAGAACGAGCACGTAATTCTGGGCCCCGGAGAAGATGCTGGAGTTATAAAGTTCGATGAGAATACTGCAATAGTCGTTGGAATCGAAAGTCACAATCACCCTTCAGCTGTTGAGCCTTATGGAGGCGCTGCTACAGGCGTTGGCGGAATTGTGAGAGACATTCTGTGCATGGGAGCTAGACCAATAGCTCTGCTCGACCCAATACGCTTTGGCCCATTGGAGAAAGAGCGCAACCGCTATTTGTTTGAGTATGTTGTTAAGGGAATAGCCGACTATGGAAACAGGATAGGAGTCCCTACTGTTGGCGGCGAAACGGAGTTTGACGAGAGCTTGGACAGCTATACATTGGTGAATGTTGCATGCATTGGCATAATGCACCCCGATGAGTTAGTCCACAGCTATGTAACTGAGAGCGGTCTGCTTTTGGTTTTAGTTGGGAACAAAACTGGAAGAGATGGCATTCATGGAGTGACTTTTGCAAGTGAGGAGCTCAGCGAAAATGCCGAAGAAGAGGACCGCTCCGCTGTGCAGATCCCTGATCCTTTCACTGAAAAACTTTTAATTGAAGCAACCCTTGAGGCAGTAAAGACTGGTAAAGTCAAAGCTCTCAAAGATTTAGGCGGCGGAGGCCTAACTTGTGCATCCTCAGAAATGGCTGGAAAGAAAGGCTTTGGTGCAGTCATTTATGCAGATAGAGTGCCACAGAGAGAGCCGAACATGAATGCCATGGAAGTAATGATTTCAGAGAGTCAAGAGAGAATGCTTTTCGCTATCAAAAAGGAGGATTTGGAGGAGATAACAAAGATTTTTGAAAAGTACGAACTTGAGTGGACTGTTGTTGGAGAGATAATTGATGAGCCAAGATACATTGTTTATTGGGGCAAAGAAAAAGTCGCTGATTTGCCAATTAATCTGCTCACAGAAGTTCCAATAATAGAGTGGGAGGCCAAGCCGTATACTGTTGAAAAAGATGTCCGAACTCCTGAAATCGCTCCACAAGATGCTTTTCTTAAAGTTCTCTCAAGCCCAAACATATTAAGCAAAGAGTGGGTCTACAGGCAGTATGACCATGAGGTTCAAGGAAGGACAGTTCTAAAGCCCGGTCTGGATGCGGCTGTGCTGAAAATAAACGATGAATATGGATTAGCTTTTGTGAGCGATGGAAATCCAAGCTACTGCTACCTGAACCCTTACCACGGTGCAATGACCTGTGTTGTTGAGGCTATAAGAAACCTGGCTTCCGTTGGTGCTAAACCTTTAGCTTTAGTTGATAACTTAAACTTTGCATCCCCAGAGAGGCCTGAGGTGTATTGGAGTTTCATCGAGACGATCAAAGGGCTCAGAGATGCGGCAAATGCTTTTGGATTAGCTTATGTTAGCGGTAACGTGAGCTTTTACAATGAGGTTGGCAACAAACCGGTAAAGCCAACTCCAGTAGTTGCTGCTTTAGGAAAGGTCAAGCTTGAGCACATCACAACTATGGACTTTAAGGATGAGGGAGATCTCATTGCCGTTGTTGGAGTAACAAAGAAGAAATTGGGGGGAAGCGAACTCTATAGGATTTTGGGCATTGAAGATGGAATCGCTCCAAAAGTTAACCTTGATAAGGAAAAGAAGAACATTGAAGGGATTTTGAAGGCAATCGAGCATGGATTAGTAAAAGCTGTCCATGACGTAAGCAAAGGAGGTTTAGCAATAGCTTTAGCTGAGATGGCAATAGCGAGCGGATTGGGGTTTGAGGTTGACATAAGTAAAGTTCCAGTGGAAGCAAAGCTCTCTCCCTTAGAAGTGCTGTTTTCAGAAACTCAAGCAAGATTTATAGTCAGCTTTGAAAAAGAAAACCTTGAAAAGCTCAGGGAAATTTTCAAAGACTTTGCAGTTATAGGGGAAGTTAAAGGCAGAGAAATGGTGTTTAAGAGCAATGGAGATGAATTAATTAGGGTAAGTGTAAAAGAAGGGAGAAAAATTTATGGTTCGCTTCCAAGGCTTCTTGGAGAGTAACTTTTCTTTTTATTTTCCAACTGGATAGTTCGGTGCTTCGTTTATTATGAAGATGTCGTGTGGATGACTTTCCCTAAGTCCAGCGTGTGTTATTATCACGAACTCTCCCTTTTCTTTCAGCTCTTGAATGTTTTTTGCTCCAACATAACCCATCCCAGCTCTTAGGCCTCCAATGAGCTGATATAGAACTTCGCTAACACTCCCCTTATAAGGAACAACGCCCTCAACACCTTCTGGAACGAACTTTCTTGTCTTCATATGCCCCTTCTGATAATATCTCTCGGCTCCTCCTTTCATCATTGCCCCTAAAGAACCCATTCCTCTGTATTGCTTGTATTTCCTTCCGTTGATAATTACCTCTTTTCCTGGGGCTTCCTTTGTCCCGGCTAAGAGATTCCCAAGCATCACAGCATCGGCTCCAGCTGTAATGGCTTTCACTATATCTCCAGAATATTTAATTCCCCCATCTGCAATGACCTTAATTCCGTATTCTTCTGCTCTGTCTGAAACCAGTGCTATAGCCGTGATTTGAGGAACACCAACTCCAGCTACTACTCTTGTTGTGCATATGCTCCCCGGCCCTATTCCAACTTTAACAGCGTCTGCAAAGGTTAAGTCATCAACTGCCTTTGGATTTGCAATGTTTCCAACTATTAAGTCAGCGTCGACTTTGCCCCTAATCTCCTTCATGGATTTTATTGCCTTAAGGTTATGTGCATGAGCAGTGTCAATAACTATGACATCGACCCCTGCTTTGTCTAAGGCTAAAGCTCTCTTCAAATCAAAAGGTCCAACAGCCGCAGCTACCAGCAAATCACCGTTTTCATCTCTCACAGCATTTTTGAACTTCTTCCTCAAAACAAGGTCACTCATTGTTATTAAACCAATAAGTCTACCTTCTTTGTTTATAACTGGTAATCTGTCAATTCTGTTTTCAACCATTATTTTCATGGCCTCTTCAACGCTTATGTCTTCTTCAACTGTTATCACTTCTTCCGTCATGATATCACTGACTTTCTGCCCTTCTTTTGTTGCAATGTCTTTCTTAGACACTATTCCAACAACTCTTCCATCTTTGATAACTGGCAGTCCATCAATGTCGTGCTTCTCCATTAAGAACAGTGCATAGTCTAAAGTTTCCTCTGGGCTTATTGTTATGACGTCTTCAATTATAAAGCGCTCTGCCCTTTTGACCTTTTTTACCATCTCAACCTGCTCTTCTATGCTCATGTTCCTGTGAATAACAGCTAAACCGCCTTCTCTTGCCATAGCCACTGCCATTTCCCATTCTGTAACCGTATCCATCGCAGCGCTCAGAATTGGGATATTGAGCTTTATGTTTGGCGTAATTTGAGTAGAAACATCAACGTCTTTAGGCTCAACTTCAGTTGCCTGGGGGATCAAAAGAACATCATCAAAGGTGTAACCCTTAATTGCATTAACAAGTTTTTGCTCAAATTTTCCCATGTTCTCTCTTCCTCCATCCCCTTTTTAACATAAACTTGACAAGGGGTTTTTAAGGTTTTTGTATACAAATTGGAAGCCCGTGAAATCCCTCAGAGAATGACGAATTCATGAAAAATAAATCAACTGTCTGGGTTTCAATGCAAAACAATTTTTAACAACAGTTTTTTGGCATAATTGATATTTCTCGAAAGTTTTTGCACAGTTTGACAACTTTACAAACGTAAAGCTTATAAACCCATGACAATGCCTAAGAATGAACATTCCCTCGAGGTGAGGATAATGAACAAGACAAAAATAATACTTGCCCACATAGCACCAATCGCAATCGTCTTAGCATTATTAGCACTCGCATGAAAATCTGACAATCATGCTCATTATTCACTCCGAAATTTTGTCTTTTTTCTTCCTATCTTCCTATGCATTGAATATCTGACAACAAATTCGCCAAAAAGTATAATAAACAACCGGCTTATCCTTTAGCGGTGGTTTCCATGGTAAGGGGGGAGTACGAAACCAATTAGGAAAGAAATTAGAAAAGCCTATTCTGAAGTAGAGATTTTGGGAGAAATTTTAAGAGAAGGAATTTATTGGGCTTTTATGGGCCGTCCGTTTGAGGTGCTGCCGTTTTTGAGGGGGAAGCTTTCGAGTGAAGCAGCAAAGCTTAACGGTGCAGGTGAAGATAAAAGGCTTGAAATTGAAAGGCTTTTGAAAGAGCTTGAGGGGCTTTATAAGGAAATCAGCATGTCAAAAAAGGTTAGCGAAGAACAGATAAAGGCTGTTTTATCCTATAGGGAGAAGCTCGTTAAGAGTGTATATGGCTGAGGTAGGTTTATAACTTCCTCTCTTCTATTATTCTTGGGATGATGACGGAGATTTCGCCCGATGGATGAGGACACTCGCATGGGCTGACCT
>CAZTOS010000036.1:0-6884 GCA_964615185.1 uncultured Thermococci archaeon | reverse complement strand
AATAGAGAAAGGTTTATAAATACTCCCCATGAACAGCCTAAGGAACTTCACGATAATGGGAATTAAAAACTCCGCTTCTTGGAGGTGTTAGAAATGGAAGCTGTCAAAATACCAGTCTGTACATCATGTGGAAAGGAGATAAGCCCAAGGGAGCACGCGACACATTTCATATGCCCCAACTGTGGGGAGGAGATAATCTGGAGATGTGAAAGCTGCCGCGTATTGGGAGTACCATACAAATGCCCCAAGTGCGGATGGGAAGGACCATAAAGAGGTGATTTAAATGAGCGATTTCAACATTGTTGGTGTTATTAAGGTTATGCCCACAAGTCCAGAGGTTGATTTGGACAAGCTTGAGGAGAACATAAAGAAGGCAATTCCAGAGAAATACGGTTTCGTTAAGATTGAAAGGGAGCCAATAGCCTTCGGCTTGGTTGCATTGAATGTCTATGTCCTTGCTAAGGACAAGGAGGGTTACTCACTTGACGAAGTTGCCGAGGCATTTAGAAAGGTTGAAGACGTTGAGAGCGCTGAAGTTACGAGCGTCTCGAGGATTTGATAAATGAGGGGGTTAATGCCCCAAAATATTCTTTTTTAAATTTCAATGTTTAGGAATGTGGGGCTCTTTAGGTCTTCTAAAATCTCTCTTAATGATTCGTTACTAATTTTGCTGTAAATTTCTTCAAACTTGTTCTCTATACCTTCTTTCATCTTTGCGAGTTCTCTGATTGCCATGAAGAAGTTCTTGAGTTCTTCATCTTCCTCGAAGGCATTCACCAAAACGTCAATGTTCTCATAAACCTCTCTGTAGAGCTTCTCTTTGAACAAATCTTCTACAAACTCAATTAATGTGTCAAATGCAAATTCAAAGAGCTCTTCACTCTCTTCAGCTTTTACAAGTGCAAGGCTTAGCGACTTGAAGGCATTCTTATAATCTTCTCTGCCTGCATATATTTCGGCCTCTACTAACCTTGCATTTATTTCGATATCTGTATCTCTTGGGGTCTTTAAGACTTCCTTAACCAGTTCTTCTGCTTTCTTATCTTCCCCTTTTTCATAGTAAAAGTGGGCAAGATCAATTAAGCTTATTAGGTAGTTTTTCTCATCCCCTAATTCCTCAAACAATTCTCTTGCTTTGTTCATAAGTTCAATTGCCTTCTCTAAATCTCCAAGCTCTTCGTAGTTTATTGCCATATGCGCTAAGGTTAACGCTTCCTCTTTTTTGTCCTCTCTTTTTCTTTCCAGCTCTAATAACTTTTCATAGACTTCAATTGCTTTTTCTGGAAGTCCAAAATGCTCGTAGGCATCTGCCAAGTAATACAATGCCTCGCTGTACTTCTCTTCATTTTCTCTATATTTCTCTGCAATCTTCTTGTAAACTTCAATGCCTTTTTCAACCTCATCAAGGTGTGCATAGATGTGTGCAATTTCATGAGCAAGCTCATAGGCTAACTCATCTTCACATTCCAAAGCTAAATCCTCAAGTCTTCTGAGTAGTTCTCTAAGTTCCTCCTCTTTTTCAATCTCTTCAAGGTAATCGTCAAGGTACTCAAGAACTGCTTCACAGTCCTTCCTTTCTAAGGCCTTTTCAAACTCCTTCACCTTTCTCACCAAAGAAAAGTTTATTTTCTTAGGGTTAAAAACGTATGCCAAGGTGACGTGCATGAAGGTGTTTGTCATTCCACACTTCCACTACGACTTGGAATGGGTAAGGACAAAGGAAGAGTTTGCAGAATTAGCCCTCAGCAACATGGAAAAAGTTCTTGAAATAATGCGCAAAGACAAAGAATTCAAGTATCTCTTTGACCAGCTGTTTCTCCTGGAGCTGTTTAAGGAAAGAAAACCAGAACTCTGGAATGAACTCTTGGAAAGGATAAGAGAAGGTAGAATTGAGCTTGTTGGTGGAATTTACCTAATGCCTGACAATCTAATCCTAGGATTGGAGACTCAAATAAGGGAAATACTTTATGCAAAGCCTGTAATGGAAGGGTTAAGCGGAAAGAAAATTAAAATCGGATGGATGATAGATTGTTTTGGTCATCACTCTCAAATTCCTCAGATTTTTAAAAAGGCCGGTTTTGAGTTTTATACATTCAAGAGAGGGTATAGAGGAGAAAAAATGATGAATTTCATTTGGGAAGGCTTAGATGGAAGTAAAATCTTTGTCCACTATATGCTCTTTGGCTATGACCCTCTTTGGCTTCCTCAAGATGACGTTGAGCTTGGAGCAAAAGTCCTCCTTGAGATGATTGAGAAAGCCAAACCCTATGCCCTAAATGACTGCATAATGCTGTTAACAGGCTCCGATTTCACACCGCCGAATCCAATTCTTTCCAAGATTGTTAAAAGGGCAAGAGGCCTGAGTGGTTATGACATAAAGGTCGCTACACCTGGAGAGTACTTTGAAGAAGTTAAGAACTGTGAAGTTCCAATTGTGAGGGATGAGATGGTATTTGGAAGATACCATCCCGTTCTGCCAGGATGCAGAAGTTCGAGGATGAACATCAAGATTAAATTCAGAAAGTTGGAGTTCCTTCTTCAAAGCGTTGAGGCTTTAAATACCTTCGTGTCACTTAAAGGTGGAAAAAGCGAGGAGGAGAAGCTTGAAAAGGCTTGGAAACTCTTGTTAATGAACGCTTTTCATGACACGATATGCGGATGTGGAATAGATGAGATTTATAAGGAGGCTGAAGAGAGGTTCAGAGAAGCTGAGGAAATTGCTTTGGAAGTTCTTAACTCATCACTGAGCTTCTTCAGTGGAAACAATGAGAAGTTCCTACTTTTCAATCCTCTACCCTGGAAGAGGAGGGAGATAATTGAACTCGCTGATGGAAAAATTGTAAGTGCAGAGCTTCCTCCTTTGGGATACATAATTACAGAGGGAGAAAAAGAAGAGAAAGTGAAGAAAAAGAAACTCGAAATAGAGAACGAGTTTTTCAGAGTAAAGCTAACTGAGAGAGGAACCCTTGACATATTTATGGACGGAAAGCTTGTAATTAAGGATGGCAACGATATTGAAATCATCTCAGATGGTGGCGACCTGTATTATTCCAGAGTTCCAGAGAGGAGCTATAAAACGAGGATTAGCGAAGCGATTTCAAAACCTGAGTATTTGAGGGATATGAACGAGATAAGGTTTGAAGTTGTAGATGCAAAGGCTGAAAAGTCAAAGTTTAGAGAGGTTTTAAGCTACACAATTAAAGCTGAATGGAGAAAAGAAACCATCCTGAGGCTTTCATTTGAAGTTCAGCTCACTAAGGGAATTCCAAGAATAGACTTCAAGGCTAAGGTTTACTTTAACTATCCTCACACGGATTTAATGATTCTATTCCCAACGGACATTGAAGGAAAGGCCTATGCAGAGATTCCAGGAGGGGTATGTGAGGTTGACTTAGACGTTGATGACTCCGATTGGGTGGAGAAGTACGATAACTTTGCTGTTCAGAACTGGATGGCTTATGAAGACGGAAGTAGGGGAGTTGCACTGATAAACCTTGGTATCCCCGAGCACAGGATTGAGGAAGGGATAATAAAGATGACCCTCCTGAGAAGCGTTGACTTGGTTTCTTGGGGGGATGCCGGACCAAAGCTGTACACTCCAAAGGCTCTGATGATTGGGGAGCATGAGTTCAGATATGCGCTGATTCCATACAAAGGAAGCTGGAAAGAGAATGACATTCCAAAGCTCGCCTATTCACACAACGCTCCAGTATTCATTAGACATGGCGTTAGGGAGCTACCTGAGACGGACTGGGCTCTTGAGCTTGATGATAATCTGGTAATGACAGCTTTCAAGAAAAGCAAAGAGGGAATTGTTCTTAGGTTCTTTGAGACGTTAGGCAAGGAAACAAAATCAACAATGAAGACAAACTTCGATTATGCAGAGGTTTATAAGGCAGACCTCTTAGAGAGTCCCTTGGAAGAGTGGAACTTTGAAGTTAAGCCCTTTGAGATTGTTACACTTGAATTTGATGTCCAAAAGGCAACGAATGAGAAAGTCAATTGACAAAATGCCAAAATCCAAGTGAAGTGCCTGATTCATTGAAAGGGACTAAACACCAAACCTTGATGTCTATACACATTGTCTTTAAACACGTCTGTCATTTCAACTTTTATTTGGCATTTCCATTGCCAACTATTTGCTGTAGTAATCAGCAATCATTTTAACGTCTGGAAGAGCCTTTTAATGTTGGATAAAATATCCAATAGGTGATAAGGATGGCAGAAAGTATAGGGGTTTCTCCAAGAAAGGAAGCGATAGAGGAATATGCAAGCTGGAACAGCTTGGATGTTCTTGAAAATGCCAACCGTTATCCTGGACCGACGGGATTCTTCTCCTACATCTTAGATAATGCCCTCAGCGAGCATCTTGCTCTCTTACCTAAGGAAATTTTAAAAGCCCATAGAAATGGAGATATCTACATCCACAAGCTTCCTCATAGTCTTTACATTCCTTACTGCACTGGGCACTCTATTTCCCGCTTGCTGATGAAAGGGTTAAGAACTCCTACTGTAGTTTCACGGCCAGCGAGGCATTTTGACACTTACGTTGATCATATTGCCAATTATCTCATAACCATGCAGCATTATTTTACCGGTGCTCAGGCTCTTTCAAGCGTTGAGTGGTACGCTGGGCCGTTCATAAGGAGGAATTTCCTTGATAAGAGGAAGGTTAAACAGCAAATTCAACGTTTAATTTTCAATCTCAACTATCCAAGCAGAGTGGGGATGCAGACGCCTTTTACCAACTTCACAGTTGCTCTTGATGCTCCTAAGAGAATGCTTAGCGAAGATTGCGCCATAATAGATGGCAAAAAAGCTGAACCTCTGGGAAGCTATGAGGAAGAAGCCAAAACATTCATCATAGCCCTTTCCGAGATTCTCCATGAAGGCGACAGCTTAGGTCAGCCCTTTACATTTCCAATACCAACGCTGATGGCAACGGCAAAGATGATATGGGATGATCCAGAAGTCTTTGAGGTAATATTTAAGACAGCAGCGAGAAGGGGAAGCTTTTACTGGCTGAATACAAGGGTAGTTGACCCGGATGCGAGCTTTTCGATGTGTTGCAGGCTTGTTATCAACAAAAATGAGCTTTCACATGCTTTTAATTTCTCCGTAAAGGATGTCGAAGAGAACTGGGCAAGACAAATGGAGCGCCAGAGATTTGGCGGCATATGGGCTATGCCAGATATAACCGGTTCTGTAAACGTCACGACGGTGAATCTCCCCAGAATAGCACTTCGATCTAAGGATGACGATGAGTTCTGGGAGCAATATGAAAAGATACTCGAGCTTGTAAAGCTCAGTGAAGACTGGTTCAGGAACAGGTATGTGAAGCTGATAACGAAGTACAAATCAATGTATGATATGCTTCATAAGTATCTCGGTGAGTTTCCTGCCAGCCATTTCAACACAATTGGAATCCTCGGCCTGCCCGAAGCTGCTGCCATATGCCTCAACAATCCAAAGCTCTGGTTTGAAGGATCAAGAAGAGAGTGGAAAGAGGCAACGATGCTAATGAAGAGAATGGTTGATTTTGCCGTTGAAAAAGCGAGAGAATGGATGAATGCAGACGGAATACCATGGAACGTTGAGGAAGTCCCTGGCGAGAGTGCGGCTGCTAAGCTTGCAGTAAAAGATGCACGCGAATATCCAGAGGTTCTTGAATATCTAAGCGACCCAGAGAACCCAATATACTCAACGAGCATAGCTCCCTACTACGGTGCGCTTGAGCTCTCAGATAGGATTGCAATTGAGGCAAAAGTTCAGAAGAGCTTCACCGGAGGCGTCATGATGCACATCTTCCTTGGGGAGGAGGCGGAGCCGGAGGCACTGGCAGAGCTCACAAAGAAGCTGATAAAGACGGATTTGGTTTACTGGAGCTACACCCCAGCAATAACGGTGTGCAGTAAGTGCGGAAAGAGCTTTACCGGACTTTACATGCACTGTCCTTCATGCGGAAGCGAAAACGTTGAAATTTGGAGCAGAATAATAGGCTACTACCGCCCGCTTAAAAACTGGAATCCGTTCAGGAAGAAGGAGTTCTGGACAAGGAGGCACTATGTGGCTTAGCTTTTTATTTTTAGCCTTGGAGGCCTCAAGATGCTCATCGCTGGATGGAAAACCATTAGCTTGGTTGATGTTCATGGTAAAGTAACATTTACGCTTTGGCTCTGCGGGTGCAACCTCAGGTGTCCCTTCTGCCACAACTGGAAAATTGCCGATAGGCTGGACTGTCAGAGGCTTGACAAGGAAAAACTACTCGAAGATTTGGAAGCGTCAAAGTTCCTAATTGACTACTTTCATGTGACCGGAGGAGAACCCCTGCTCCAGTGGCGCTCTCTGCGCGGGCTGCTTATGGAGGTTAAGGGGACAACCGATATCAGCCTGAACACCAACTGCACCCTGAAGAAGCCTCTGGAGAGATTAATTTCCGATGAGTTCATCGACCACATAGCAACTGACCTGAAAGCCCCACCTCAAGAGCTCTATGGTCTTCCACTTCATGCTTCCAAGAGGCTCTGGAATCTCTTTTTAGAAAGCTTGGAGATGATTTCAAATTACGGAATTCCGCTTGAGCTTAGGATTCCAGTTCCGAGAAACATCACTGGGGTGGAGAGGTATATCGAACAGGCAATTAAGAGGCTGAGGTACGATGATTTCTATGTCGTTGTGAACCCCCTTTTGGGCTTTCCGCTCACGAGTCCAAGAAGTGTTGAATGGAGCAGAAAGCACTGCAATCCAAGCAAAGAAGAGATTGGGAGAATTTCAGAGTTCGTTAAATCCTTTGGAGTCATGGTTTTTGTTAAATCTTACCACGAGCATGGATACTGTCAGGATAACTGTGGCATCACCTCCTGAAGCCATTCAGTTACATTGCC
>CAZTOS010000035.1:19314-23394 GCA_964615185.1 uncultured Thermococci archaeon | reverse complement strand
GTTAAGGCTGAAGTTAAAATCGCAGACAACGTTGAGCTTCCCTTTCCCATTCACCTCTGCACTGGCTACCTGAAGAGCGAAGGCTACCAGAGGGTTCTCTTTGACATAAACGTTGGCAAAAACTCGAGGGTTAAGTTCATCTCCCACTGCATCTTTCCCTACGCAAAGGCCTTCACCCACGAGGCGGTGACGAGGATAAAAATCGGGGAAGGTTCGATTGTGCTCTACGACGACGAGCACGTTCACGGCGAGGGCGTGAAGATGATTAGCAAGACTGAAGTAGATGTTGGCAAAAGTGCCCGATACACGGGGAGGTTTTCCCTGACGAAGCACAGAGCAAGGGAGCTGAAGCTTGAAATGGCCGCGAGACTCGACGAGAGGGCCGTTCTTGAGCTTGAGTCGAAGGTGAAGGCGGTTAAGGATGATTCAGTTGAGATAAAGGAAGTCGCCTATCTGGAGGGTGCTTATTCAAGGGCAAACCTGAGGAGCACGGTCATAGCCTTTGACAGCGCAAATGTCAACGTCATAAACGAGGCTTACGGCCTCGGCGACTACGCAAAGGGTCACGTCGAGTGCCACGAGATAGTCAGGGGTAAAGCTGACGTCCAGACCGTTCCTCTGCTGAGGGTGAAGAACGACAAGGCGGAACTTACGCACGAAGCCTCGATAGGCAGAATAAATGAGGCCCAGCTCATTCAGCTCATGGCTAAGGGCTTAACCGAGGAAGAAGCGGCTGAGTTTATAATAAAGG
This sequence comes from uncultured Thermococci archaeon, assembly GCA_964615185.1. Lineage (GTDB taxonomy): Archaea > Methanobacteriota_B > Thermococci > Thermococcales > Thermococcaceae > Thermococcus_B. The sequence continues at coordinate 22,643 of CAZTOS010000035.1, read as the reverse complement.
GCCTTCTGGGGGAGTGAGGAGTCGAACCAACAAGAGAAAAGATACAGAAAGCAGAGCTTAAAACTTTAGAGGACTTATAAACCTCCGTTTTTAGTGACCATGCTTCTTCCATCCCTCTCTTTCCTTTTCGCGCTCTATTTTCTCCTTCCAGTAGGGGTCAATCTCAAGAACCTGATGGATGAACGCTTCAACAACGTCCCTGATTCTTCCGTAAGCTCCAGTAACAACCTCTATGCCGAGCTCGTTGAAGAAGGAGACCGCTTTGGGACCCATCCCGTAGGCGAGGACGACTTCTCCCCCGTGCTCTTTGACGAACCTTGGAAGGTCCCCAGGCCCGTGCTCCTGGAAGGGAACCTCAACAACTTCAAAATTCTTTATTTCACCACCTTCAACGTCCACAAAGACAAAGTACCTTGCCCTGCCGAAGTGCCCGCTAACTTCGCTTTCCAAACCTCTGTCATCCACAGCTGGAACAGCTATCCTCATGCCACATCACCCACTTAATTGAAAATTTTTTCTCATATAAACTTTGTGCATAAGCACAAAAGACGTTACTGAGAGTGAGGAGCGAATTCGCTTGGTAGCAGGGATTAGCAGTTAACTCCCCCAAGATGATTGTGGCATCAATTCTCTATAACCAACAGGAAAAGAGCATTAAGGGCTATGCTTCGATGTGCCTTAGCAGCGTAAGCTCCCTTTCTTCCCAGGCGGCATTATCAATTTCAATTATTATGCTCCCATCGTACAGAATAGCATAATCTCTAAGAGCATGTAAAAATTTTAGGATGCTGGTGAAGTTATTGTATAGCTTCAAGTATTCGAGACAGTTTATGTAAATAACACCTGAACTTCCTTTCTCTCTTGCTTCCCTCATATAACGAACGCACAGTTCACTAATTAATGCCAGATTCGTGGGGGAAATTGCATTTTCTATTGGAGCGCTGCTTATTATATGGACGTTCCATGACTTTGGGTATTCACCCCCTCCTCTAACAAAAGCCAGAACAGGAAAAGACTCAAATTTAGCGATAATCTCTTTTGTTTTCATCTTGTCCACTATACTAACATTTTTCATACCTTCTATATAGGGAGCCTTTTCGGGGATTATGATCTCAACCTTGGCTTTCACAATTTTAGATAGGTGCATCAGCAGACAGATTCCAATCAGAAATCCAATAAAGATGTCAATAGCACGTAGAGTCATGCTAACTCCTTTTGCAAAGGGATAAACCAGAAGAGCAGTACCAAGTGAAGCGTAGAAGAATCCGAGCCTCCTAAAATCTTTTTCTTGGGAAGATGATTGAACCATGATGCCCAGAAGGAGCAGGAGACAGCCATATTGAGCAGTATGGAGGACATCCATAAAAAGCTTAAATGATTCACCCGAAAAGAAAGCCCCTCCGAGATACTCATAGATGGGTCCCAGAACAAGGATTAGGGAAACTCCTCCAAGGTACATAAGCTTTTTTGGATTCCTCACATATACTAAGGCTGAAACTCCCACCGTTATGCAAACTCCAGAGAAGCCTAAAACTATCTTCTGAAAGATGAATAATTCATGGGGACTTGGGAATATTTTCTGAAAGATAGAAGATTCGCCAGGGGTTAGAGCTGCAAGGAAGAAAAACCATCCAAGGGCATGCATCACAGCTGGCTTGCTTTTCTCTTTCACCCCAATATACATCAAATACAATCCAAAAGGAGTACCCACTATCATACCCATAAGCTTAAAGAGGTCTCCATAAAAATACTCTCCATACTCTATCATTGTTCTCATATAGTATTGGCATCAGTCTGCTTTTAAATATTTTTTAATCGAGAAAAACATGTTGTTAAGATAACTGTGGCATCACCTCTCGGAGACATTCAGCAACATCGCCAGAGGAGCATTAAACCGAGAATGACGCCGAACAAAATTACACCCGAAGGCAAACAGAAAAAACAAACTCGTGAATCCTATGCCAGTCCCCACTCCTGAAGTTGTTCCAGAAGCATTATCCGGCATTTAAACCTTATGCCCTACTGCCTAATCCTGACAGTATCGTTTTGTATTTGCCCCCGCAGGGTTCAAGGAAAAACAAAAAGGAAAAAAGGCTATCTTCACGAAGCTTATGCCTTATCCATCATAAGGCAGCGAGCAGGTAACTACATCACCCTTCAGGTCTACGAACGTTAGTTGCCCTGCCTTTTGCTCAATAATTAACTTTGTCTGCACCACGTCCAACATTGATATCCTTCCATCATGGTTTGCATCTGCATAGAGTGTAGCCGGTTTTTTTCCAAACATTATCAACTTGATGTATGTAACATCTGCCATGTCAATATCGTCACTCATGTCTGCATTGCCATAAACTGGAAGCGGACCGCTTCCAGGGGTATTCCCGGAAAGATCCCAGAGATCAATCACTCCGTCATTATTGGTGTCTGCAGCTGCAGTGGGGGGTAGCTCACCCCATGCAGCATCTACAATGTATGCGCCATCTTTTTCTGGCTCATAAACACCATTCATATCCGCATCTCCCCGAGGCACATTGCGCCATGAGAGGTCTGGCCATATGCAACTGTAACCTGGCTCATCTGGAAACATACACCACTCACCCAGGCAGATGGCTTCACCCCACAAGACCATGGATATAGGGCCCTCACCCTTTATGAATTTCCATGCGTCACCCCACCACCGAAACCTGACTCGCACGGTATCATATGGCCCGAAACTGCCCACCTTCACTATCAGTCCTGCAAATGGATGTGGGCCGGTGCCGAAGAAATTCTCCACATCGAATCCAAGGAACCATAGGCCCGCGCCGTTAACAGTCGTTGCGGTGACCGAGCCGTCGTCAAGGTCAATCACCACCTTAAGGTCCGAGTCCACATTGAGCAGTTTTAGTTCCCCATAAAGCCAGCTCTGCTGCATTATTATAGTAAGTTCATGCGTGTTAGCGTCATATAGCACAGTGGGTACGGGTATTGTGCCAGTAGAGCTAGTAGAATAATTGTCACCTTTTTTCACTTCTATTTCAGCATCTGGCAGGGGTGCACTGGGTAGGGCTGCACTCACATTCTTGCTCCCCCACGGTGTGCTTAGGAATCCCAGGAGGAGTATTGTTATTATTAGGAATGTTGGCAGGGTTCGTTTTTGGGAACTGCTGCGTTTGTTACCACCAGATTTGTTTCTCCTATCCCAACTCATTTTTGCACCTCCCTAACCCCATTAAAAAGATGTCCTCAATGAATAATAAGTGACCTCACTGTATATATATTTACCTGGATGATTATCATTTATCATCCAAATTACTTGTGATAAAAAACACGCCCACAACAGAGCTACT
>CAZTOS010000035.1:15042-19214 GCA_964615185.1 uncultured Thermococci archaeon | reverse complement strand
GTCATGTTTTCTCAAGTGCCTGCATGCATTTTTTGATACAGTGCTTCATACCAATCTTTTCACACAAGCTCAGTGCATCCTTAAGGTATTTTCTCGCAACTTCTCCATCTCCCTGCTTACCACGCTTCACGAATAACAGAGCGTATTCATAAAACACTTCAGGCAGAATTACTCTATAACCCGCTTTTCTCAGGCTTTTTATGCTGTGCTCAAAATGCCTCATAGATTTTTCCCAGTTTTTTATCTCACGATATGCAATACCCATCGCCATATGGGCCAGGACTTTGCCCCAGATTGTTTCTTTATTTTTTGCCATTAGTAAAGCTTTTTCACCATAATTCAAAGCATTATCAAAGTCACCAACAGCGGCAGAGCACCTGCATAGAAGTGCATAGCATTCAGGCAGAAACTCATTGGGTAGTTTGGATAGTATTTCTTCACTTTTTCTCAGATTATTTATTGCTTCTGTGAGCTGTCCCATTTCATAATGTATTTCACCAAGCAGAACATAGCATCTGCCAGCCCAAACAGGCATGTCAATTTCTTCAAATTCTTTCAGTGCCTCTTCACAGCTTTTCAGGGCTTCCACAATCTCGCCTTTATATAAATGGAGGTAACTTATATTGTAATAGTACAATGCAATCAAATAACGTTCGTTTATCTGTCTAAAAATCTCTATTGCAGTACTGTAATACTCTGTGGCTTTCTTCAACTCACCCATCTTCATATAAACGCTCCCGATATTAAGGGATGTTATTCCAATCATGCGTTTATCCCCTATATATTCAACGCATTTCTTCGCCCTGCTGTAATATTTAATGGCGGATTTCAGAGAGCCTTTGTGCTCATATGCAATAGCCAGATTATTGCAGGATGCACCCAGCCCCTGGATGTCATCCATTTCATCCCTCATCTTTATGGCAATTTTTAGGTATTTGATTGCCTGCTTGTAGTCCCCTTTATCGATGTACACAGTGCCAATAACATGATATGATTGGGCAATCAACTTTTTATCACCGCATTTTTCTGCTATTGCAAGTGCACTTTGGCAGTATTCCAGTGCTCTATCATACTTACCTTTATTGAAATAAATCCATCCTATATCGTTGTACAGCCTACCCTTGAATGCTGTATCGGATTCGTCAAGCAGCTCAAGGGCCTTTTTATAGTGAAGGAGTGCTTTGCCAAAATTGCCCGTGCATTTACATGCTTCTCCCATCTTTCTGTAAAGTTTCGCGACATGCTTTTTGTTGTGAGTTTTCATGGCAAGTTCCAATGCATCCTTGTAATATTTCATAGCCTTATCATATCTGCCGCTTAATCCATGTAAATCGCCTATCTTGCAGAGAATGTCAAGTTTCTGCTCTGTTGTTAGGAGCTTTTTCTTCTGCGCCTCAAAGAGGTGTATGCATTCCAATGCACGCTCGTAGTACTTTATTGCTTCCTCATTTGCATATCTTCCCGCAGCATTTTCTCCGGCAGTGAGCAGGTATTGCAGAGCTTTATCCGGAATCTTTGCTTCATAATAATGATGGGCTAATTTTGCCACATCGATCTCCTTCATCTTTTCCAGAGTCATGGCAACCTTCTTGTGCATAAACCGTCTTCTCTGCCTGCTCATCGTCTCATATACCACCACGCGCGTAAGCGGGTGCTCAAACTCATACCCCTCCTCCTTCTCACGTATGAGTCCGGAATAAAGAAGGGTGTCCAGGGCATCCACAAGATCCTCTTCAGACATATTTGTGGTGTTGAGCAGAGTTTCAAACTGAAACACATCACCTATAACAGCAGCATACATGAGAACTTTTCTTGCATTTGCATCCAGAGTTCTCACTCTTCGCTTGATAATAGTTTCAAGCATTTTGGGCACTTGTATCTTCCTGCTTTTGATAAAATAAACTTTCCCATCCTTTTGTACAAGAACAAATCTTTCCATAAGCATTCTGAGCATTTCCTCCACGAAGAGAGGATTTCCCATTGTATCGCGGTATATTCTATCAACAAGTTCTCGTGATGGTTTGGCTTTTAGAAACGATGTTATGAGCTTTTCTGTGTCTTCTTTGGATAGCCTGGGCAGTAAAATGATCTCGAAAAGGTTCTCCCTTTGCATGCGTTCTATAACATCGGCAAGTGGATGATCATCTGTAACCTCCTCAGGACGGTATGTGCAGATAACCAAAAGCCTCATGTTACTTAGGTTCCTTACGATGTAGTACAGGAGATGAAGGGAAGTAACATCAAACCAGTGCAGGTCGTCAAGAAACAGAAGAACGGGTTTCTTGTCGGATATTTTCTTTAGAAGTATGCGTATGCCCTCGAATATATGCTCTCTCCCTATTTTAAACTCGTTTTCCGAGGAGGGAAGCAGTTTATCCTTATTCTCAACAACGGGCAAAATCCCTGACTCTTTTTCATAGTCTTTGAGAGCCTCGATGAAAGGCAGGTAGGGCTCTACATTTTCACCGTACAGACCCCTTCCCATGAGCACTTGAAAACCTTTGCTGCGGGCATATCTTATCACTTTACTCACAAGTCTTGTCTTGCCAATCCCTGCTTCTCCTGCAATGAAAATGCAGTATCCTCTCCCCTTTCTCACACATTCCCTTAGATATCCCTTCAGTTTGGTAAGCTCCTCATGTCTGCCCACAAATCTCGTCTTGTATCTCTCTAGCTTGATTTTTTCCTCTTTTGTCTCTTTTGCACTTAAATCAAGAATCCCATCCTTCACACACTGCACTATCTCTACAAGGGAAGGTGCAGGTTTTATGTATTTTCCCACCTCTGAGATTCTCACTTCAACAAATTTATCATCGATCTTAAGCTTGATCACAGAATTTTCTATAACTTCCCTGAGTTCTCTGGCTCGTGCTACGCCTAGTGGCGTGAGGAAATATGCCTTCCTTCTTCTTGTACCAACCCCCTCAATATGTGCAAGTCTCTCTTCAATAAAACCTTTTTTCATAAGCCTTTTTAGCTCTCTGGAAACATTCTGAAGAATTATTCCCGTAGCTTCAGCAATGCCATGTTGCGTTACATCAAATGGTACCACTAAAGAATCCCTAAATTTCTGATAGTTTATCAGATGAAGAAGCACCCTATCCCCAAGCGTACACCATTTTGCACCCATATATGTTCTATTGTTAAAATCTGATATATAATAATTTCGTGTTAGCTAAACAACCCGGGCTAAAGCATTTGAAATAGAACTAAGCTTAATTTCGTGGCTTGAAGATGTTCAATCAAAAAGAAGGAGGTTAAAATTGGAAAACTCTCGTCTTGATTACAAAACTTCTTAGGGTTTTAGTTGCCAAAAAAGAATAAAAGGTCAAAAGGTTCCAGTTCCAATTCCGCAGATCTTTGCGAAGGGACAGATGGAACAGTTCTCTGTGTATGGCTTTAAAGGAGGCTCTCCTTTGACTGCTTTGGTTATTTCTTTGGCTTTTTCCATATCTTCATCGTCTCCTTCAAGGACGAGTGTTACGCTACCCTCGGCCCCTCCGGCACCACCAGCGGCTATTGGGATCGCATCGACGTTAGCAAGGATTTCATAGGCCTCAACTTCAGTTATGGGAACTGCATGAGGAATTGGAACCAGTGCGGCATAAAGGCCTGTTCCCCAATCAAATGAATGGATTCCCGTTAGCTTTGCACTTACCTCTACGGGAGTTGGGATAAATTTCTCAAGGCTGATTGGAGTTATGGTCAATACTCCCTTGGTTATCGTCCATCCAAAAGTTCTGCCGATTGTTCCTCCATCTGGAGCGGCCGCAAAAACCGCAACATTCCAATTAACGTCTATGGCATTTGCTCCTTTGATGAAAACATCTCCCGGTCCCATTTCTTTTAGAGCCTCTAAGGGTTCACCTTCATATGGTTCTCCTTTGTAAAGAACAAGATGTTTTGGCCACGTCTTTTTTGCTGTTATGCATGTTCTTCCTTTGCTTATAACTCCGACTGTCCACTTTTCTTTTTCAATCTTCTCTCCTAAAATCTCCTCTGCGATATAAGCAGCTGTGGTTCCGGTCGCTATATAAACAAAGCCGTTTTTGAGAGCATGTTGAACTTCCTCAAGCGCGACAACTGCTTTGGCAATCAAGCGCTTGCTTTCGGTAGGGGTTAGAGTTACAAGGGCTCTTTGCATGAAAATCACCTCATTAAATTTTGCATCT
>CAZTOS010000035.1:0-14942 GCA_964615185.1 uncultured Thermococci archaeon | reverse complement strand
GGTTAGAGTTACAAGGGCTCTTTGCATGAAAATCACCTCATTAAATTTTGCATCTAACCATATTAAAATTTGGAAGATTTTTCTGATGAACTGCCCGCACCTCTGGGCGGGGTTTTTGCTCTAGTAATTGAAAACCTTCCTAATCTCCTTAAAAAATGAAAAGGAGCCCCAAAGGGAATCCTCAATGTGAATCTCCATCGGGATCACTCCAGTTCTTTGAGCTTCTCTAAAGCCACTTCAGCAACTCTCTTTCCGCTTAAGAGCATTCCTCCAAAGGTTGGTCTCATTCTTGGAAGTCCAAAGACTGCAGAAGCATTGGATCAACAAAGGTTATTTGCCCTTGCAAAGCCTAAACCGGACTCCAGTTCACCACAACACCTGCGACTTTTAAGATCATAGCCGTCTACTTGACATGCCTCATTCTCTCCGTAATACTCTTTGAGAGATAGGGTGCTCTGAGTTTTCTTTTTCAGCGTTATTCCTTGAATATCTCTCCAGTGACGAGGTCTATCCCAACCTTCCTGACCCTGAGCTTCCAGAGCTTCTCAGGTGCTCCCCCACCTTCTTCTCGATAGCCCACCATCTCGATTATCCCCATGTCCTCAAGGGCCGAGAGGTGGTAGTAAAGGGTTGAACGGGGCATGTTGAGACCTCTCTCCCATAGTGCCCGGTAGATCTCGTTCGTCCCCTTGACGCCCTCGCTCAGGATTTTTATGATGCTCCGCCTTGGCTCGGCCATCAGGGGTTTGAGCATCATCATCAGGCTCTTCAAATTGGCCATATCGCCCATCATCCACTTTGGCATTTCTATCACCGTTAATTGTTAACTGGCAAACTTTATAAAATTACCGTTTTTGTGTGAGCTTAGCTCGAATATTATAGAAAACTTTATAAATACTTTTGTAATATTATAAAACAGAAAAGATGGAGGTGGTTGAGATGCCGTTTGGTGTTCCCGGATGGAAGTGGAAGGTTGGAAGGTTTGGCTACGTGATGGAGAAAGAGCCAAGCTACGAGGAGATTAGGGCAAAAGCGAAGGCACTGCTTGAGAAAGCCACAAAGGGCGCCGTATGGAGGGGTCGGTGTGGAACCATTCACATCCCCTTGGTCATTGACGGGAAGATAATCGGAGAGCTCTGGGAGAATGTTGAGCCAAGAGAACTCGAAGTTGGTGCCTACTGGCACGGAAAATGGGGAACGAAAGTCCAGCTCGTGAAGGACGGAAGGGTGGTGGGCTTTCTCTGGCTCGCCTGAGCTTTATTTTTCCAAACGATGAATTAGGAGGTGGTTAGGATGAAGATTGTAAAGTTCCTGAAGGAGAAGATGACCTACATCGTCTTCACGCTCATCCTCTTATCGAGTTATGCTGGCATTCATCACAGGGATATGTTCCTATCTCTTAAATGGACGCTACCGATTGCGCTCTTTATGATGCTCTTCCAGCCAATGGTGTTCATGGACATAAGAAAGGCGTTCACGACGAGAACTGAGATAAAGACGAAGTATCTCGTGGCCGTGACAGCGTTCTATGTCATTCTCTTCCCAGCTTTAACGTGGCTCCTCATCAAGTTCTGGCTTGCGGTAATGCCGAACACTGACCCGAGACTGCTCGCCGGGGTTGTGCTGATAAGCCTCGCCCCCCTCCCCAGCTCGGCTCCAGCATTCACGAACCTCGCGGGCGGAAGGTTCCAGCTGACACTTGTGGGCGTCGTGTGGACATTCATCCTCTCGCTCTTCGTCATGCCCGTCTACGCTAAGTTGCTCCTCCACACGCTCATAAAAGTCCCCACGTGGCTACTCCTCAAGTCGCTCGTCCTCTATATCATAGTGCCCCTCGTGGCGGGCCAGCTGACGAAGTACGCGGTTCTGAGGTGGAAAGGCGAAGAGACCCTCATGAAGCTCAAGGAGCCCCTTGTGGGCCTCTCACTCCTCGGCATGTACTGGATGATAACCGTGGTCTTCGGCATAAACGGGAAGATGATAGCCGAGAGACCGGAGATTATAATTGCAGGAGCGCTCATGATGAATGCCTACTTCCTAACACGTGCGGCCATAGCTTACTTCACTGGAAAAGCGCTTGGCTTTCCTCTGGAGCATAACATATCACTCGTGTATTCAACTGGCTCCAACATGACACTTGCAACGGCAATGGCAATAGGGACGTTTGGTCCCCTCGCGGCAGTTGGGACAGCTTTGGGAGGACCTTTCAGCGACATGATACTCATGATACTCTTCGTAAGGCTCTTCGCCATTCTGAGGGCAAGGCGTATATACGTTGAAACCAATATCCCCATAGGTGATGAGAGATGAGTGCCCCCACTGGTTTGTCTCGTAACGTGCGGGGAGTCCCTTTCCGAGCTGATTGCACTGGAAGCCCTAAAGAAGCTCGGGGATAATGTTGTGCTGTGCCCGCTCATGGCAATTACAAGAGGGGTTCCGGAGGTAGTTGAAAGAATAAAAAACGCCAAATACGTTATACTCTTGGATTCCTGCTCTCTGAAGTGTGCAAAGAAAACTGCCGACGAGCTGGGAATCCGCTATGATAAGTACATCAACCTTGAAGAGGAACTTAACATGAGAACCCCCTGCTATGAGACTTCTTCTGTTGAGGTCGTGGACGACATTGGCTTAGCAGCAACACATCTGATAGAAAGAATTGAAGAGGCTCTTAAGGAGGTCTGAGCGGGGGGTTATTATCCATTTTAGGTCATCGGGTTTTTGCTTTTTTAAACCTTTACAGCGAAATCCATAAAGCTTTCCCCCAACACCCTGAGGCTATCTTTTTATTGGTGAACCTATAATGTGGCCGGGCAAACCTTTGGGAATGACCAGTGTATACCTTCTAATACCCACCTCTGACCAGCAAACCTTAAAAGCAATTAGGGTAACCTAATATATGAAAAATATTTGAAATGAAAAATATAACAGGTGAAATTGATGTTTAGGAAAATACTTTTTCCAACGGATTTTAGCGAGGGAGCGTACAGGGCGGCAAAGCGCTTCGAGAAGGCTAACAACGTGCCAGTTGGAGAGGTGGTTCTCCTTCACGTGATAGACGAGGGAACCCTTGAGGACCTCCTCAACGGCTACTCACTCCTCTATAACGATGAGGAGCTGGAAATCGAGGCCATCAAAGAGGAACTGCTTAAGAAAACCATGGAAAAGCTTCAGGCTAAGGTGGAGGAATGCAAGAAAATCTTTGGCACTGAAAACGTGAAACCTATGGTTAGGTTCGGCCTCCCATGGGAGGAGATTGTTAAGGTCGCCGATGAGGAGGACGTGTCGCTCATACTCTTGCCCAGCCACGGAAAGCTCGGCTTTTCGCATGAGCTTCTTGGCTCCACGACCATCCGCGTGCTGAGAAAAACGAAGAAGCCCGTTCTTGTGATAAAAACGCACCCCGAGTGCGGGGGTGATGAAGAATGAACTGGCTGAAGCTCAAGAACCACCTCGATAAGTACCTTCCCGTTTACGTCACGCTCGCCATGATAACGGGCTTTTACGTCGGAACGCACACGAACCTCAAGCCCTACCATGACACGCTCAAAACTCTAAACATGCTCGTTGTCATTAGCATGATATACCCAATGATGATTAACCTCCGCCTTGGAGAGCTCAAGAACAGTGCCAAGCTCGGAAAGCAGCTGGCCATAGCCCTCACAATGGGACTTGTTATTTCCCCGCTCATAATGTACGGGGCAATATGGCTGACCAGCCTTATCCACCCCATAAACCACACGCTCGCCCTCGGGCTTCTCTTAGCCGTTGTCGTGCCATGCTCCTCGATGAGCATAGCCTACACCGGCTTCACCAAGGGCAACATCGAGCTGGCGACCATAGTAGTTGCATTAAGCTTCACGCTGGCAATCGTGACGGTTCCGGCATGGCTCAAGCTCTTCGCATCGAGCTATCACGTCTCAATCTCGGCCTGGCTCCTCGTCAAGACAATCCTAATAGTCGTCATAACGCCCATGATACTTGGCATTCTCACGAGGTCTTACCTCATGAGAAAACTCGGCCCAGAGGGCTTCCTGAGGATAAAAGCTGCCTTCCCGGCAGTCTCGCTCATGGGCATGTACACCATAGTCTTCCTGATATTCATGGAGAAGGCAAGGCTCATAGCCAGCAAACCAAGCATCGCCGGCATCGCCCTGATTCCTCTGGTCATCTACTACACAACCGCCCTGCTCTTCATGACCCTCGTGGACAAAGCTGTTGGAATTCCCTACAGAGATCACATGGCAATAACGTTTACCTCCGTTGGAAAGAACGAGGGGACGGCGATGGCCATAGCCCTTGCCGCAGGAACGGGACTCATGGCCATAGCGCCCGCGGTGGCCCCAATCCTCCAGATACCGTTCCTGATTAGCTACGTCAAGGCTTGGAGGAAGATAGCAGGTCTGTGGAAGTGCAGGGTTTTAGAGGAGGAAGCTGTTCCTGGAGCTTCCTGATTTTAACTTTTTAGATTTACTCTCATTTCGGGCTTCTGTTGGATGAATTCCTCAGTGGCAAACCGGGAAAGGGTTTTAAACCCATGAACTTTAGTTCATCTGGAGGTTGCCGATGTGAATGCCATAGAAGTCGTTGAGCTTACCAAGTACTACGGTTCCTTTCTCGCCGTTGATAACGTGAGCTTTGAAGTTGAAAAGGGTGAGATTTTTGGTTTCCTCGGCCCGAATGGGGCAGGAAAAACAACCACCGTCAGAACTATTACCGGCGTTTTGAGGCCAAGCTCCGGAGAGATAAGGGTTCTCGGCTATGACATGCTCGACGAGAGGGAAAAGATAAAGGCGAGGGAAAGGATGGGCATAGTTCCAGAGATGGCAAACCCTTACGTGGATTTAACGGCGATGCAGAACCTCAAGCTCATGGGCGAGCTCTACGGGATGGAAAAGAGGGAGATAGAGAAGCGCTCAATTGAACTCCTCAAGCTGTTTGGCCTCTATGAGAAGAGGAACGTGAAGGTAAGGGCCTTTTCCAAAGGTATGAGGCAACGTCTCATCCTCGCAATGGCCATGATAAGCGACCCCGAGCTTTTAATCCTTGATGAACCGACGAGCGGGCTCGACGTCATAAGCGCACGCCTGATAAAGGACGTAATCCGCGAGGAGAAGAGGAAGGGGAAGACTATATTCATGACGACCCACAACATGGTTGACGCAAACGAGCTGTGCGAGAGGATTGGAATCATAAGGAAAGGGCGGCTCATAGCGATTGACACGCCCGAGAAGCTCAAGCAACTGGTCAGGGGAAGTGTTTCCGTGGAGGTCAGCTTTGAGCCGATGAAGCTTGAGCCCTCGGAGATAGCCTCCGCGACGAAGGTCGAGCTGATGGGGGATAAGGCGAGGGTTTTTACGAACGACCCCGATGCAACGGTTAAGGAGCTTGTTCACTACGCCGAAAGGAAGGGGCTGAGGATAGTGAGCCTGAGAACTCTCTCCCCCTCACTGGAGGACGTATTTCTGGCTCTGGTAGGTGAGGAAAATGATTGAGACCTTAAAGCGCTCATTTGCCATAGCGAAGAAGGACATGCGCATCTTCTACCTCAAGGGGCCCGTCGTGATAATGGGCCTCCTCTTCCCCTTCTTCCTATTCTTAGCTTTCATGATAGGACGCAACCTCTCGGGTGGTCATCTCCTCGTTAGTCTAACGGCCATGACCGCCTTCTTCACATCAACGGCCGTTGGCCCCACGATAATCCCATGGGAGTGCAGGGGAAGGACATTCGAGAGACTCATAACTGCTCCAGTTTCACTAACAACGGTACTCCTCGGCGACTTTCAGGCTTCCCTATACTTCGGGTTGGCGATAACATTCACCATAGCCGTTCCCGCAATACTCTACCTCTCAATCCACCCTTCCATCTGGCTCTTCGTCCTCTCCACCCTCTTAGCGATCGGATGCTTCTCCGCAATGACAGTCCTCATGTCCTCTTATCCTCCTACTGATGTTCCGGCTGATGTAATGATGCTGTCATCAGTCGTTAAGTTCTCGCTCCTCTTCATCAGCGGCATCTTCGTCCCCATCGAAAACCTGCCAGCCTACGGCAGGTGGATTTCCTTCATCTCTCCGCTCACCTACTATGTTGACGCCCTGAGGCATTCACTTGGGAAGGGCTACCTTCCCGTGTGGCTTGACCTTTTAATGCTGGCCCTGTTTGGCTCTGCATTCTTCCTCACGGGCAGTGCAATCCACAGAAAAGTTCTGGAGAGGAGGTTCACATGATATCCGGAGAAGCCTTTTCTCATCTCTTATGGTCTCTCCCTCATCTTCTCCTCTCCACCGTGTTGAAGACCGTCCCGTACTTCTCGGTATCTTTCCCGGCGTTGTGACCGTCTGTGTTCATGTTAATCTTGAAAGAGCCATCCCACTTGACAATTCAAATAAAATCCTTTTCCATGGGTGTCTTAGCGTTCGAAAGCCTTTTATATGCCGGATAAAGAAACCCCACGGAGGTTAAAAATGGGCCACCAGCATCACACTGGCGAAGTTAAGGGAAGGATGCTCCTTTCCTTCGCCCTCAACATGGGTATAGCTCTCGCCGAGATAGTGGGCGGGCTTCTCTCTGGCAGTCTAGCCCTTCTCAGCGACTCAATCCACAACTTGGGCGACAGCATGGGCCTGCTCGCGAGCTACTTCGCCATAAAAATCGGCGAGCGAAAGGCCAACGAAAAGTACACCTTCGGCTACAAGAGGGCCGAAATCCTCGTGGCATTCATCAACTCAGCAGTTCTCGTGGGAGTTTCGTTGCTCCTTCTCGTCGAAGCCTACAGGCGCTATAAGAACCCCGAACCAATAGACGGCCCGCTTATGCTGGGCGTGGCTTTAATCGGCCTCTTCGCCAACCTTCTCTCAGTCCTTCTCCTGCACAGTCACGCACACGGCCTCAACGTCCGCTCTGCATATCTGCATCTGTTGAGTGATACCCTCTCCTCTGTGGCCGTCGTCGCAGGTGGAATAGCGATAATAAAAAGGGACATCCTCTGGATTGACCCTCTCATCACGGTTCTCATAGCGCTCTACATCCTCCGCGAGGCGTACGAAATCCTCAGGGAAAGCATCGAAGTGCTCATGGAGGCATCCCCCGAACTCGACCTTAGGGCGATAAAGGCAGAGCTCGAAGCAATCTCAGGCGTTAAAAACGCACACCACTTCCATGCCTGGCGCGTTGGAGAGGATGAGGTTCACTTCGAGTGCCACGTTGAGGTTAAAGATATGCCCCTGAGCGAGGCGCAGAAGATTATCGACGAGGCCGAAAAGAGGCTGAGAAAGTTTGGAATAACCCACGTCACCGTCCAGCTCGAAGTGGACAGGTGTAGCGGCAAGAACATCATCTGCACCGGGAAATGACTATAACTAAAGGGTCATCTTACAACTGAAGGGATTTAAGTTTTCTTCCCTGAGTGTTTATCATGACTGGGTATTATAAATGAGGTTATCGCCCAAACTGTTTTACCTGAATTCCTCCACTTCAAGCTATCTTTTATGAGAGATGGACAGTTTTGGAAGGCCTTATTTTCTTGGCAGGATTGTTAGCCCTCTCAAAAAGAGCTGTGATAAAGCTCAAGAATCTCCAACCTTTTTAATCTCACGCGTAAAACTTCCAGAAATAAAGAATAATTCATTTGGTTTGTGAGCTCCCTAAAGACCACTTCAATCATTGCGTAACGTCACCAGGTTTTTTATTATTACAGGCACCGTTAACAGGGTTACGAGTAGTGCGGCTATTGGAGCCGCTAGTTCGGGACCTATGAAGGAGGCAAAGTACATTAGGAGGCATGCATAGGGGATTGCGAGTGCTATTGTTTTAGGTGTTGATGAGTTCCTCGCCATAACCTCATGGGTGAGGAGTATTGCGAACGACACTATGAACCACCCAACGAAGTTGCTTGCTGGAATACCGAACCATGCAGGCCCCCACCCGCCTAACCAGACCCATGCATGTATTTTGCTGACCATGAAGGGATCCATTGCCAAGTCTAAGGCGACCATGAGGAGGGAGGCGTATGTAACCCTTAGGATGACCCCCGCAGTGTCCTTACGTGTTATGATGGAGGACGCTATGAGGTACGTTAGGTAGGCGTAGAAGCCCCACATGAGTGGGACTGAAAGAGGTACACCAAGGACTCGTGGAGTTACCAGCGAGACATACTCGTACCTACCGAAGGGGATTCCAGCATTAACTCCAGCCACCTCTGACGCTAAACCTATGGCGAAGCCAGCAACGGGTATTATGAGTACATGCCTATACTCTCTATATCTCGACGCTATCGCAAGTGAAGCGACGTAGCCAAGCATATAGATGATTTCTGTGGTAAGACTGGGGGACAGCAGGAACACCGCCACGTGCGCTACTATTAGCGGCGTGATGATAGCCATGTCAACTACCTGGCTACCATTGCGTGATTGATTCATTCATATGCACCCCGCCCAGAGACCACTCCAAGAGTTTTAACCACTTAAAGGCGGTTTTGAAAGGATGCTTTACAGCGTCAACCCTCCGAGAGCGGAGGATAGCATGAAACCCCCTTGAGGGTTCTGACGGTGCCTCTTCGAGGCCTTATTACACCGGCAAAATTTAAAAGGGTTTCTGCTTGAATGCCAATTTTAGAATCACTGCATCCCCGCCCCAAGGCTTTCAAAAGAAAAATGTAAATGTGATCCTGATAGCGGTTCTTGTTGTTTCTCGTCTGCGTGCATTGGGGGATACTGCAACCCTAACGGTATCTAAGAACGTGAACTCCGACGGATTTTCAAAGTACGAAATTTAAGGCCTTTTCTGGACTGTTTCAGCTTATCTTGGTAATATTCTAGCTATCAACATAACTATGGCTGAAGCCAATGCTATACACGCTCCAACTGGAAGATTAAAGCATAAACTTAGTAGAATTCCTAAGAGCACTGAAAGCACTCCAAAGAGCGCTGAAAGTACTATCCTTTTCTCTATGTTATGTGCCAGCTTTGATGCCGCAGTTGCTGGATTGAAGAGAATAGCATAAACTAATAGTCCTCCCACGATTTTTAAAACAAAAACTATTGTAATTCCAGTTAGTAAGATTAGCGAATAAACATAGGGTTTTGTATTTATTCCCTCAGCTTCAGCCAGCCTTCTATCGTAGAGTATTGCCTTTAACTTTGTCCAGGAGAAGGAGAGGTATAAAAGCAAAACGGCAAGAAGTCCAAAAAGAAGGATAACATATTGAATATTTACAGCAAAAACACTCCCCCAAAAGACTTTGGCTAGAACTTCAGAGGAAGTAACTCCTCCGGGGGCAAGGTATACAAATATCAACGCCAGTGCCGTGTATATTGATAGAAGCACCATTGAAATTTGATCAAGAGGTAAAAGAAGAGCATCACTGAGAGGGCCTAAAATTAAGGCTGTAAAAAGCACAAATCCTGTACTTAAAATAATTTGATCAAGTGGAATTATTAAGGAGAGAGCAGCACCAGCCAAGGCGGAGTGTGCACTTGAGAATACAATAGTATTGAGCTTTAATCTTGTCATTAGAATTCCCAAGACACCGCAGAGAATCCCAGCTATTGTACCTCCTATTATCGCTTGTATTATAATTCCATACATCTAACTCTCCCTCATAATCTTCCCATTCATCATCTCCACTATCCTGTTGCATCTATGAGGAATGTAATTCTTGTCGTGAGAAACCATTACTATTGTGGTTCCATGTTTGTTGATTTCAGAAAAGAGTTTACTCATGTATTCTCTTCCTTCAGGATCTAAACTGCTGAATGGTTCATCTAAAAATAAGAGCAAAGGATCTCTTACCAGAGCCCTCGCAATTATTACTCTTTGTTGTTGTCCACCGCTTAGTTTCCCTATTGGTTTATTGATAAGCTCACCTACTCCGACAATGTCAAGGACTTCTTTCACTTTTTTCCTTTCTTCCCTGCTCAATTTCTCAAAAGGCTCCTTTCTCGATGCAAGGCCCATTGCAACAACATCCTTTACAGTGTAAGGTTCCAAGGGGCTTTTCATGAAGTCTTGAGGAACATAACTTACAAAATGTAATGCTTTATACTTTTCTCCTGGAATATGATAACCAAACAAGAGGACTCTTCCAGAAATGATTTTCAATAATCCCAATGCTGTCTCAATTAGCGTTGTTTTTCCAGCACCGTTCGGACCAGTTAGGAGCAAAAAATCGCCATATCTGACTTTTAGAGAAATATTAAAGATGGAGGGCTTTTTCTCTCCTGCATAAAGGGTTGAAACATTTTCCATGTAGAGGGCTATTCTACTATCTCGAATATCTCCTGCAAAGCTTTTGACCTTATCCACTTCACTGCTCCCTCCATATCCTCTCCATATTCATCTATTGTTTCAAGAACTTCTCTTTTTATCCTTAATCTGATCTCTTTACCTGTTTTCTTGTTTTTGAACTTGATTTCGAATTTTGGACTGTCTATTACATGAATGTTCCCCTTCCCAAGGGTACACTTAGAGGAGCACTGAACTCCATCAACTATGCAAGTGTATGGGGTTTTTCCTGGCACCATCACCCATGCTTCTAGGTCAAATTCAGTCTTTTGCTCTAACTTTTCTGATGCAAATACTCCAGCCATGTAGCCTATTGTTAAATAAGGGCCAAGATGCCCATGAAAAGTCCCAGCATCTTTCAAAGAGAGCATCTCTCTCATCTCCTCCTAATAAAGATTATCACTAAAGCCTCAATAATCACTAAGGATATTCCAACGATTGCGAGAGTCTTGTAAGTTGAAAGCTTTTCTTTAAGCGCATTCTTTTCTTGTATCTCTTTTGCGGTTTTTACTGCAATGATTAGGTTTTCTGTATTATATTTCATAACATCCAATACTGTGTTGACATTAGGGGCATTTCCAGGAAAGTTAGTCAATGTAACATGAACTGCTCCAATGCGAGATGCCAAATTTTGTCCAAAGGAAACTCCGCTTTGAAGATTATCTATCACTAAAAGAACATTTTCTTCCCTTGCTTTTTTCTCCAATTCAACAATATCCTTGGTAGAAAGCTTTTCTGGAGAGGGATAAGTAGCAACAATATTAAAACCAAGCCATTCAACAAAAGACTTTTGCCATTCCATGACAATTACATTTACCTCATTAAAATTGTAGGCCTCTGCCTTAGCTTTAAGTTCATTGGAAACTTCGTTGATTTCATTCAATTTTTCACTAAGTCTTTCTTGAACTGAAATACCAAGCTTTTCTTCTAAAATCTTAGCTACATCCCTGTATCTCTCCTTGAGGGCATCTGGAGTGTTCCAAGGTCCAGGAACTTTAACAACATCAGCTTTAGACTTTGAAGCCTTAACCAGTTTTTCTACCCAGGGCTCAAATCCATGGTAAAGAATTAATTTTGCATTACTTACTGCCCAAACATCACTTGGTCTTACATCATAATGTCCTGGACATACAGCTGGACTAACTAGAACTAAAACGTCAACTTTATCTCCGGCCAAGTCCTTGACTATACTCTCTAAAACAGTTGTAGACACAACTACTAGAGGTTTCTCATCATTAGAGGAGGCCAATGCTACATTTTGGCTCATGAGAACTAGGGCCACCAGTATTATGCCGAAGACTATTTTTACTTTCATGGTAACACCCAGACAAAAAAATGTAATACTGATATATAAATTTTACCTTAGTTCCCGCCACCTGTGATGTACAATCTATTAAGATTAACTGCTAGAATCGCCACTAAAATCCTGTCTGGCCCCGAAGGATGCTACAGAATAATCAGGCAAACATGCTGGCCAGGAGGAGTAACCTGCCCTATATTGTGGCAGTAAAGTGGTCAATGCCACATAAAAGCACCAGAGAACCTCCTCAGAAGTTCAGGCAGCGGGTTGGGAATTTGATTGTGGGGGGACTAAAGGTTTTCACTGACGAGTACTCCATTTATAATTCTCTGAAGGAGGGATTGGGGAGTATTATCATTTCTCACGAGCGGGTTAATCATTCTGGGAGAGAGTTTGCACGTGGCGAGGTTCATGTTAACACTCGTGAAAAGGGGCACAGTTTTCTGGGGAAGTATCGTGGTGTCAGTTTCAGGTAGTTGCGGGATTATTTGGACTTTTTAGCGTTAGGGCGACCTTCAGAACCAACATCAACCAGAATACATACATGAGCGTAAACTAAAATAGCAGGTGAGCTTCCGTTAAAGTTAAGGTTTCATTGCGAAGTTTAATATGGTGGAGGAAATGTCCCTTAAGGTTGAAAACGTGGTGGCTTCCATTGACTTACACGGTGAGATAGATGTTGAGAGAGTGGCAAGTGAACTGGACTCCGTGCACTATAACCCCTCAGTGTTCCCGGGAGCCGTTTACAAGATGGAGTCCCTTGGTGTGACGTTTTTGATATTCTACTCCGGGAAGCTCGTCTGCACAGGAGCAAAGAGCGTTGAAACGATTAAGAAGGCCACCGAAAAGCTCAAACGGACGCTTGAAGCTATGGGTATGAAGTTCAAGGGAGAGCCTGAGATACAGGTTCAGAACATCGTGGCTGCCGGCGACTTGGGGTTTGGGACGCTCGACCTTGACATCGTTGCACTAACTCTCCCAAACGTGGAGTACGAGCCTGAAATCTTTCCTGGTGTGATCTACAGGGTCAAAAACTCCAGGATGACAGTCCTTATATTCAACAGCGGGAAGGTAGTAGTTTCTGGGGCCAGAACGGAGGAGGACATCAAGAGGGCCGTTGAGGAGCTTACCTCTGAGTTTAAAAAATATGACCTGATCTAATATGCAAGAAGTGGCTTCAGGTTTTCAAAGCGAAATGAAACACGAAGGAGTTGTATCTCATAGGCGACGCCTTTTTAGAGCTCTGCCTCACCGAGCAGCTCAAGCTTTCCTGTTCCTTTGCCATGAAGAACAAAAAGAGAAAGAAGAGAGTAAAGGGATTTCCATATGCGATTTCATATCTACATCCTCAGAGCTTTCTTCCAACCTCGTAGCCTTCCCTTACTGCGCTGGCTATGTTTCTCACCGATTTCGCGTCGCCGATGATGTAGTACTCGATGTCCTCTATGATGAACGGTACATAAGGCCTCATTCCAAACGCTCCAACGATTACATCACACTTTATCATTTCCTTCTCACCTGTTTCGGTGTTCTCCACTATTGCGTACCCTTCACCGGCGCTCACAAAGCGCCTGCCGGTTAGGATGGGTATTCCCTTCTCCTCAAGCTCTCGCAGGAGGTATCCGCGCGTTATCCTCTCAATGTTTGGAAGGATTGCCGGACTGCGCTTGATTATCTTAATCCTGTTGTTGAACTGGGCAAGGTACAGGGCGGTTTCAATCCCCACAAGGCCTCCTCCACCGATTAGGACGTCTTTGTTCTCGACCCTGACCTCTCCACGTAGAATCTTATCGAAGGGCGTTATCAAACCGCGTTTCCCGCTGCAGGGCAGGAACGGCTTTGCCCCCGTGGCTATGACAACCGCCTCTGGGTTTAGCTTTAGTACATCTTCTTTCCTCGCCTCACCTTCATGGAAGTGTACGTTGGGCATCTCGGATAGGACGTTGCGGTAGTACTCGATGAGCCAGCCGATCTTCTCCTTTCCGGGTGGAACCATAGCCAGGGTGAGCTGACCGCCGAAGACCTCATAGAATAAATGAACCTCATGCCCCCTCATGGCCGCAACCCTTGCGGCCTCAAGACCCGCCGGCCCCGCTCCAATTATTGCCACGACGCGTTTTCTCGGGGCCTTTGGGATTTCTTCCTCGTTTCCTACGTTGGCATTGACACCGCATCTTATCGGCCCCTTTTCGTCGTGGACTGCCTTGATGCACTCACTGCACCCTATGCAACGCCTTATCAGATGCTCCTTTCCCTCCACAACCTTCTTTACCCAATCGGGGTCCGCTATCAGGGGCCTTCCGAGGACAACGAGGTCTGCTTGGGTCTCAAGGACTTTCTCCGCGACCGCAGGCTCTCTTATCATACCAACCGCCGCCACCGGAACGGGTAGAGGTCTTATCTTTTCTGCCAGGTAAGCACGCCAGGCCTGGGGATAGTGCATCGGCTCGAGACGCTTCTCCTTTGGCCCGAGGCCTATATCCGCCTGTATCATGTCGTAACCTGCCTTGGCAAGAGTTAGAGCTATTTCCCGTCCGGTACTTAGGGTTATGCCCCCTTCAAGGAAGTCATCTACGGCCAGCCTTATCGTTACCGGAAAATCCCAGCCGCATTTCTCCGCTATACGCTTCCTCACCTCCACTGCGAACCTCGTCGGTTCACCCCACTTGTCGTCGCGGTGGTTGGTTAAGGGGGAGAGAAACTGGTTAACGAGCAGTCCGTGGGCACCTTGTATCTCAATCATGTCGAAGCCCGCATCCATTGCGAGTCTCGCTGAGTATGCAAACTTCTCCACCAGCTCCTCTATCTTTTCGGGCGAGAGATAGTCCACGCCTATCTTTTTCCAGCCCTCATGGGCGAGCTCTATTGAGAGTTTAACTCCCTCGTGCTTGTGAACCTCGAACGTCAGCCATTCCCAGTCCTTGAGGACGGCTTTTGAGTCAATTCTTGGCTGGAAAGGCATGTGTTTTCCTTCTGGAAAATCTATGGATGTGTTCTCCACTATTATCAAGCCTATGCCGCCCCTTGCGCGTCTCTCGTAGTGTTTGACGAATCTCTCCGTCAGCCTTCCGTTCTCCAGGGCAAAGTTCGTTGATATCGGCGCAAATACTACTCTGTTCATGAGCTCAACGTTGCCTATGGTTATCGGCTCGAATAGCTTAGGGTAATCTTCTTTCATTAGGCTCACCTAAAATAGTGTCTCAATGCTTTCTTATAAAGCTTGGTTCAATTGAAATGTATTTTTGAGATAATGTCAAAAATATAAATACCTACCCTAGTTCCCATCGGGTCGTTAGGGTTATAAGTTCTTAAATTTTTGGTTGATTGGTGGTTGTTATGAACTTTCAGGAGGAAATCTTGCTC
>CAZTOS010000034.1:0-23421 GCA_964615185.1 uncultured Thermococci archaeon | reverse complement strand
AGCCCCTCAAACCCTCCCTGCCTAACTGAAACCCTTACAAAGGGGAGGAGGTCAGTCTCATTGCCTCAGCACTAATCAGGTTTAAAAGCTCAACCCTTTTATATCCTTTTAGCAAAATGATAGAGAGGTGATGCTGATGAAAGCTTACATAAGCGAAAACGTTCAGGGAATTTATGCCTTCGATGAGAGGGGTAACTTAATTGCCAAGAGAGAGTACAGAGAAAAGCCCGAGATAGCTTTGGATAAACTCTTATCCGGTGAGATTTCTGATGATCTGGTAGCATTTCTTGAGGAGCTCAAGGAAAAAGGTTATGAGAAGTTCATTTTTGAGCATCCAGATTTAAGTAGAAAAGCAAAAGAACTTGGCTTTAATGCAGATGCAGAATTCCCAAATTTGGCTGGAGAAATACTCAGAGAGAAACCGGAAGAGTTCCTTGGTAGGGAATGGTTTGAGCGCTATTATTCTGTTGGCGTGGCTTTGACTCGCTTAAGGATTCAGGAGCAGAGCGGTGCAAGGGATAAGATGGTGATTCAAGCAATTGAGGCTTTAGATGACATTGACAAGGTCATAAACCTGCTCGTCTCAAGGCTCAGGGAGTGGTACTCACTTCATTTCCCAGAGCTTGATGAGATTTTACCAAAGCATCCACAGTATGTTACATTTGTTAAGAACATAGGGCACAGAGAGAATGTAACTAAAGAGAACCTCGAAAAGCTTGGATTCAGTGAAGGCAAAATTGAGAGAATTCTCAAGGCTAAAGAAAAGACCATGGGTGCATGGATGGATGAAAAGGACATCAAGGTAATCCAAGATTTTGCTAAAGAAATTGATGACCTCTATAAGCTTAGGGAGGAGATTGAGGATTACATTGACAGGGCAATGGATGACGTTGCACCAAACCTCAAAGGCCTCGTTGGTGCAAAGCTTGCCGCTCGTTTAATAAGTTTGGCTGGCGGGTTGAAGGAACTGGCAATGATGCCATCATCAACAATTCAAGTGCTTGGTGCTGAAAAAGCTCTCTTCAGGCACTTAAGGACTGGTGCAAAGCCGCCAAAGCACGGTGTTATCTATCAGTATCCAGCAATCAACAAGTCCCCATGGTGGCAGCGTGGAAAGATTGCAAGAGCATTGGCTGGTAAGTTAGCTATCGCCGCCCGTGTGGACTACTTCTCAGGCGAATATATAGCTGAGGAGCTGAAGAAAGAGCTTGAGGCAAGAATCAAGGAAATTAAAGAGAAGTATCCGAACCCACCAAAGAGAAAGGAGAAGCCGAAGAAGAAAAAGAAGGAGAAGTTCAAGAAGAAGTTCAAGGGGAAAGAAAAAGGAAAGAAGTTCAAAGGCAAAAAGGAGAAGGGTAAAAGAAGGAGGTGAGGTAGATGAAGATTAAAAAGCACAAATTCCCTGGCGTTTACATATTCATTGATGAAGATGGAAGCGAGAAAATTGCGACCAAGAATTTAGTTCTTGGGCAGAAAGTTTATGGAGAAAGGATAGTTAAATGGGAAGGTGAAGAATACAGAATCTGGAATCCAAGGAGGTCAAAGCTTGCTGCTGCAATTATGAATGGTCTCAAAAACTTCCCAATTAAGCCCGGAAAGAGCGTCTTATATTTGGGAATTGCAAGCGGTACAACTGCTTCCCACGTGAGTGACATCATTGGATGGGAAGGCAAAATCTTCGGTATTGAGTTCTCACCAAGGGTTCTGAGAGAGCTTGTGCCGATAGTTGAGGAGAGGAGGAACATAATTCCAATCCTTGGAGATGCCATGAAGCCCGAGGAATACAGAGCGCTGGTTACGAAGGTTGATGTAATATTTGAGGATGTTGCCCAGCCAACTCAGGCAAAGATTTTGATTGACAATGCAAAGGCTTACCTCAAGAGCGGTGGCTATGGAATGATTGCCGTTAAGAGCAGGAGCATTGACGTTACAAAGGAGCCAGAAGAAGTCTTCAAGATGGTTGAAAAAGAGCTAAGCGAGTACTTTGAGATTGTTGAGCGCATTTCTTTGGAGCCATACGAAAAAGATCATGCACTCTTTGTTGTCAGAAAGCCTTGACTTCTGATTTTTTGTTCTTTGAATTATTACTTGCTTTTTCTGTTTTACATTTGTTGGATTGCCCAGCCAAAGTTCTTAAATACCATCAGCTCAAGAATACAGAAGTGGTGAGCCTCATGCTGACCCGTTTGCTGATTGAAAATTATAAATCAATCGAGAAGGCTGAGCTTGAGTTTTCAAAGGTTAATCTCCTCATTGGACCGAATGGAAGCGGGAAGAGTTCAGTCCTTGAAGCATTTGGAATGTTGACTGGTAAGTGGTATCCATTCACAAGGGGAGAGTTTGAAAAAGTTGTTTATATGCATGAAACAAAAAGAAAAATTCGCTTTCTGGGACTTTTCTCGGATACACCCTTCATTTCAGTTGAATTCAAAGCTCCTGAGTTTACAAGATCAGCACAGGGTAACCTTGATGCCACCCAGAAGATACTTCATGTCCTAACCTCACTTAGAAAAATAACTCGAACCTTGAGAAATGTCCTAGCTAATCCCGAGTTAGTAAACACAGAGAATGCCCATCAGCTCTTCTACTATGCCTGCTATCGCTCTGAATTTCAGGAAAATGTTGACATGATTCGTGAATTTTACTCAAAGTATGGATTGCATAACGTCCGTTGGGTTCCTACGGAGAGAGCTGGCGAGTATGAGATAATTGCAACAACTCCTGAAGGGGTTGATGTCAACCTCGCAGATGCTGGTGCTGGACTAAGTGCACTGTTTCCTATCGTCGTCGCTTTGGCCTTCTATCCAAAGGGTAGCACAATCTTCATTGAGCACCCAGAGATGCACCTTCATCCAAAGCTTCAGTATGAACTTGCTGACTTTCTGGTGATGGTTTCAGAGAAGAGGGACTATCAGCTAATCAT
Organism: uncultured Thermococci archaeon; assembly: GCA_964615185.1. Lineage (GTDB taxonomy): Archaea > Methanobacteriota_B > Thermococci > Thermococcales > Thermococcaceae > Thermococcus_B. Next base: position 20,498 of record CAZTOS010000034.1, on the reverse strand, counting down.
CGAGACTCACTCCGAACATCTGCTCTATGGTTTCCTCAATGCAGTTGCCAATAAGCGTTTGGAGCCTAACGACCTCACCATCTACTCTTCGAGAAAAGAACACGGAAAATCAGTTTTTGAAAAGCTCAAAGTCCATGAAGACGGAAGCATTGAAGGCAATCTCCAAGACTTTCTGGAAGCAGACATTGACGCTTTCCTTGACTGGCTGAAAGCTTGAGGTGATTCAATGATTGTCGTCGTTGATACCAATGTGCTTAGATACGCCCTTGAAGCCGAGAAAGATCTTCGTGCTGATGAAGAGACGAAGACTGCTTATGAGGTTCTTATGAAACTCCTCAAAAATGACTCTGTCGTCATAGTGGTTAACAAGGAGACTGCGAAGGAGTACTCTCGGCATATTGAGACTGTTAGAACAGAAGTTCGGCGGAAAAGAATTCGTCCTCAATTTTTCCAGTTGTTAAGAGCAATTAAAGCAAAATCCAGAAAAGTACCCTCAGAAGAGCATGAGTTCGATGTCAAAGGTGAGCCAGTTGGAAGAAAAGACCTTCACCTGCTTAACTCCGCTAAGACTGGTGCTCTAAAATTCCACATCAAAGAGGCGTTTGTTTTAACATTCGCCCAAGATGTTTATCGTGGCAAAGAAGCGAGGAATGGAAAGGGTGTGGTTATATATCTGCTCAATTTAAGAGACAAAAGTGAAAGAAAGCGGATTGAAAAGCTCCTTTAATCCTCCCAAGGTTCTGTATACTTGAAAGCCCAGCCAAACTCTTCCTTTAATATATCAATTGCTGCATACGGTGGTATTACACCTTTTTCAGTTATGATGACATCCACGTATTCTGGAGGCGTAACGTCAAATGCTGGATTTTTGACAACTATGTTCTTTGGCCAGGTTTCAAGCTCTTCTTTTGGAATAACCTCATAGGGGTCCCTCTCCTCAATTTCCACTAACTGGCCAAGCATTGTTTCTGGATGGAATTTGTATGTTTCAGCTGCTATCATCACCCAAACCCTGTGCTCCTTGGCTGTTAGAGCTATCAAAGCAGTTCCAATCTTGTTTATCACAGCTCCGTTGGCTGTTATGCTGTCCGCACCCATGACAACTTTGTCGGTCATCTTCATGTAGTGCCTTGCTGCTGAATCAACGACATAAATTACGGGAATTCCAGCCTCTGCGAGCTCTTTCGCTGTCAGTTTACCCTGCCACTTGGGTCTTGTTTCCGTAACTATCACCTTGATGTCTTTTCCCTCATCCCAAGCTTTCTTCATAACTCCGATTGCTGCTTTTGAGTGGCAGTGGGTCATTATTATGTCCCCATCTTCAATTCTCTTTGCTCCGAATTCTGCTATCCTTTCTATGGCTTTCTCCGAGTTATGAATAAACTCCTTTGCAGCGTTTATAACAATAAATCTTAGCTGTTCTATGTCTGCTCCATCTTGATACGTTATTTTACCACGATACATAACGTATCTCAAAGCATTTGGTAGAGAAACGGCAGTTGGTCTCGTTGAATGTAAAAGCTTTGCTGCTTCCTTCAGCTCTTTCCAGAGCTCATCTGCAGTTTTAGCCTTGCTTTTTTCAGCTTGTATCTGCAAAGCAAGAGCTGCAGACCTGGCTATCTTTCCTGCTCCTCTGATTTCCATGCTCTTAATTTTTTCAGCAATTTCGTAGACCTCTTTAACTAATGCCATGTCACTCCCTCCAATTCTTCGTTAAAGCTTATTTTTCTCATGGGACTTTATATATTTCACCCTTAGGATTTTCACTTTTGTTCATTAATGTTCTCTAAAGATCTTTGATGTACTTAAAATAATGACGAACTTTTTGTTTACATACATAAAGGGCATTCACGACCAATGCCGAAAGCTTTATATTTAATCGTCACAAAGCTTTCTATGTATAAAATTGATGACGTGTTCAAACTTGTGCATCACAAAAATTGGGGGTTGTGGTATGGAGGAAGTGCTTCAAAAAAGATTAGAATCCAAGACATTAGATTATGAGAGTTATTTCTCGGAAAAGGCCTTGAAAATGAAAGCTTCTGAGATTAGAGAGCTTTTAAAGCTGGTTGAAACTTCCGATGTAATCTCAATGGCTGGAGGATTGCCAAATCCAGCAACATTTCCAAAGGAGGAGATCAAACAGATCGCCCAGGAAGTTATTGAGGAACATGCTGATAAAGCGTTGCAATACGGGACAACAAAAGGATTCACGCCATTGAGGCTTAAAATAGCAGAATGGTTAAGGGACAGGTATGGAATTCCAATTTCAAAGGTTGACATCATGGTAGTCTCTGGCTCACAGCAGGCCTTAGACTTAATGGGAAGGACATTCATTAATCCAGGTGATTTGGTAGTAGTTGAAGCTCCAACATATTTAGCAGCATTAAATGCATTCAAGTACTATGATCCAAAGTTCATCCAAATTCCCCTTGACGATGAGGGAATGAGGGTTGATCTCCTTGAAGAAAAGCTGAGAAAGCTCAACTCGGAGGGCAAGAAGATCAAATTTGTGTATACGGTACCCACATTCCAGAATCCTGCAGGAGTTACCATGAGCGAGGAGAGGAGGAAATACCTTGTAGAGCTTGCAAGTGAATATGACTTCCTCATTGTTGAAGATGACCCATATGGTGAACTTCGCTACTCAGGGAAGCCAGTTCCACCAATAAAGAAGTTTGACAGCGAGGGAAGGGTATTCTACTTTGGAACATTTTCAAAGATACTTGCTCCGGGTTTCAGGCTTGGTTGGATAGCTGGGGAGCCGCACTTCATAAGGAAGATTGAGATTGCCAAGCAAGCAGTTGATCTCTGTACAAATCCATTTGGTCAAGTTATTGCATGGAAGTTCCTTGAAAAAGGACTCTTAGAGAAGCACATACCAAAGATAATTGAGTTCTATAAGCCAAAGAGGGATGCAATGCTTGATGCCCTTGAGGATTACATGCCAGAGGGTGTTGAGTGGACAAAGCCTGAGGGTGGTATGTTTGTCTGGGCAACTGTCCCAGAGAGCATTGATACAAAATCTATGCTTGAAAAAGCAGTTGCAAAAGGTGTTGCCTATGTCCCAGGAGAGGCATTCTTTGCATACAGAGACGTCAAGAATACAATGCGTCTGAACTTCACATACGTTGACGAGGAGAGGATTAAGATTGGAATCCAAAAACTTGCTGAGACCATTAAAGAAGAACTGGGCATGTGAACTCTTTCCCTTTATTCTTGCTTTTTTAATTTCAGCTTTTTGTAAGTGCTTATTGGCACTTTAGAGGGTTTATTTCACTTAACTTGAATTTCTGAGAATTGATGGGGGCAATAACCCGCCCAAGTTCATCGACTCCGCCTTCGGCGGTACTCCCTGGGCATTAGGAATTAGCTTTTGAAGTTTAATAAGGTTTTGATATTGAGGTATAAAAAGTAGAGTAGAATCAAAGTCTTTCCAGCAGAGAGGCAATCATGAACGGTAGCAAAACGGTTGCATCACCTTCAACAGTAACGTATCTTGCATCTTCCTTGACTTTACCCCATGAGACTGCTTCTCTCATCCTTGCACCGCTCAATGAGCCATCCCATTCAACTGCTGTTGTTATATAAACAGCATAGTCAAGGCCTTCTTTCCAGAACTGATTCCACCATATTGTGTGGTGCTTTGAAATTCCTCCACCAATCATCAAAGCGCCGCTCTTCTTGTTGTTTGAAGCCAATGATGCCATTATCTCATCAAGCTTTGTCTCATCTCTGAAAACATCAATGATAAAGTCATCTTTATCCTGCATGAAAAGCCAGAGTTGGTAGCCAACTGCCCCATCGGTAATGCCGGGGATGAACACTGGAATTTTATTTTTATATGCCCAGTAAGTAAGGCAGTTCTCTCTGTCTTCTTCGTTTTCTAAGCGCTTTCCAATTTCCCATACAAGCTCATATGTTGCCAATCTCCTCTTGCCTGAATCATAAATATCTTGGAAGATCCCTTGCAGTTTTTCCTCAACAATCCAGTAGCTGTCGTTAGGTACCAAGACGTTCCCCAATCTGTTTATCCCCTGTTTGTGAAGTTCTCTATCATCCATTAGAAAGCTTCCATGATAATACGGCTTCCATAGTCTTGCTAAATCGTGATCTAACGTTCCACAGGTTGTAATTATAGCATCGAAGAGCTTATTTTTAATCAGATCTACAATTATCCCTCTTGTTCCGGTTGCCATTATGCATGCAGGGAAACTTAGAAACTTAAATGCATCTTTATCTTTTATCATCCTCTCAAGTATGTCAACCGCTATTGCAAACTTCTTTGCAACGAAGCCGCCACTCTCGAAGAGCTGTTTTGTTATTTCGTTCACACTCATTCCATGTTTTAGCTTTATATCCCTCACGGTCTTCTGCTCATCTAAGTTGATTTCCATGATTATCACCTTCTTTGGGATTTAAAACTAAAAGAAAAGATAGGGCTTAAAAAATTAGCCCCTCAGAGTTTACATGCTTAAATACAAGTTTTTTTCCAAGGAGCGTGTAGTACCACGTTTTAAGATTGTACTCTAAGAATACTGTGCGAATGAGGGTTATATACCTTTTAATGTCCTTGTCGTGGAGTTCAATTCCAAGGTGAGCAACATTAAATGCGAAGCTATTTACAATCTCTACAAGACTCTGAGGAAAGACTTTGACATTAAGTGTCATTATCACATTGTTGCTCTTCTTTCGTCCTATGGTCGATACTAATGCAGGGAACAAGTCTATAAGCTCTTCTTCCCCAATTCTAATTCCAAAAAAGTCCAATCCCAGCACTATAAATAAAGATTCTTCTTTTATCCTTGATGTAGTTTCCAAGATTCGTCCAACGATGATATCATGATGCGTGCTTTTGATTATATTCTGGGGGTTATTTTCCTCAGTTTCAAGAATGGGATTTACTGAAATTAGATGGGCCCCATTAAACACTGCATTTATCTCATCTATAGAAAATATATTTTCAAGATACCTTCTCAAGACCAGGTATGCATCATGGAAGGATATTATGATGAAGTTCTGATATTCTTGTCTGAGCTTTCCTATTAGCGTGTAAAGGACTATCTCAACTTCACTCCCAATTTCATATTCAATAAGTGTTGGGCTTATTCTCTTAGAAGACTCTTCTAAAATTTCGAGAGGATTGATCTCCATCTTCACTCCCCATAAATCCTTTTAACATGCTCTACGAGGTCTTCCAGATTTTCTATGTTCTCCTTGAGTCCGACTTTTTCCCTGAAGTAACTTATGACCAGCATTTCAAGCAGTCTCCCGCTATATTCCCCAAAAAGTTTTGAAACAGCTTCTTTAAACTTTTTTGGATTCTCATAGGCAAGTTCATAACCCTTTCCTGTTGTGTTCTTCAAGTGAAATTCTAAAAGATTTTTGAGAGTGGGATTTGCCTTTTCCACGGCATAAGTTACAGCCCTGACTACTATATCTTCGGCACTACTCATAAATCCTCACCCCCTTGTCAGTTATTTCATATTTGTGAATCTTTCTGGAGTGATTGGATCCTCTGGCTTTAATAACTGCTAATCTTTTCTCCATGAACTCATTTTTTATAATGTATTTCAGTCCAATGATATTATCTGAAAGAGTACTCGCCCCGGTGAATGGGATCGTCTCAAAATCTGTCTCTGCATTAAGGGTTATGTATGTTGCCGCTTCATGTTGTTTTATTATAAGACTTAGGTATCTGAGCATCTTTTCAAGTTCTATCTCATCCATGTGTTCCCGGAGCGAGGTCAAGCTGTCAATTACAAGAACGTCTGGTTTATGCTCATCAATTATTTCTTTAATCTTAAGAAAAGTATGTACTGGTGTTTTTGCCTCAGGAACCCAGCTGAACAGCTTCAATGTCTTATCTAATATTTCGTCAATTGGCATTCCATACCTTCTTGCCGCCCTCTTCAGCTGACCTACAGGTTCTTCAAAAGAAATATACACTGCCTTCTTTCCCTGAATGGCATTTGCTATTGCAAAATGTAAACCAAAAGTTGTTTTTCCAGTTCCAGTCATTCCGACAATTAATGTTATCGAGCCTTTGTAAACCCCACCATCTAAAATTGTGTCAAGTTCTCTTATACCAGTACTTACTTTTTCTTCTGAAGCCTCTTCTTCGCCTCTAATGAGCTCTGGAATAACCAAGAACTCAATTCCACGGTTTGTTATTACGTATTCATATTGGGACTTCTCAATGCTTCTCTTTCTCATCTTTGGAATCTCCATGACCCTCCTTCTCACCTCTCCCAGGCTGATATATTTGAGTACTATAACCCCATCCACTACGAATTCTTCAACTCCATACCCGATTGTTTCCTTTCCTAGAGGTTTTTCTGCAATCAGGAAAGCAACCGCTCCGAAGGATTTAATAAACCGCCCCAGGGTTGTATGCAGGAATATTCTGGTTTTATCTGCGCCCAAAAGTTGTGTAAGTGCACTGATTGAGTCTATAACAATCCGTCTCGGTTGAAAGCTTAGAATTTCTTTCATAATTACCTCGATTTCCTTTTCAATAGCATCTGGGGTTACCGCGACCAAATCCATAAACTTAAAAAGCCCAGTTTTCTCATATTTTTTAAAATTCATGCCCAATCTATCCATTTCGCTGTAGAAGTCGTTTTTTGTTTCGGAGAGTGAGATGTACATGCCTTTTTCTCCAAATTTTTCAAGCCCATTATAAATTATAGTCGATGTAAAAATAGTTTTTCCAGTGCCGGGCTCTCCTGCCACTAAAATTAAAGACCCCTCTGGAAATCCATTTTTGATGATAGCTTTATCAAAGAATTCGATTCCTGTTTTCATTTTTCTCACCTTCATTTATTTTATCTCAAAGACTATTTAAATCTATTACCTCATGAAGGCCTCAGGGTGGGAGATGCAGAGAGGTAGTGAAATGGCATTGAAAAAGCCACCATACTCTTCAAAGGGGTTTCGTATGTGGCGTCCTTTCAAACTGCCCTTGAGCAGTTAAAAACTCTGGGCGAGGTGATAGACCCGTAAACCGAACTGTCCATTAACGAGGAGTTCTCGTTGGAACTCTCAAGATGGGGAGGAGGTCGGTTATTTAATGCCCAGCTCTCTATAAAGTTCATCTAAAGAAAGCTTAAACCTGGAGTACAGAAGTTTAAAAAAGAGATTTCTCTTTTTCAGAATTTCTTTTGCCAGCAAATCAATTTTATTCTCCCAATCTTTTAGTGTATAATAGTTAAGGTTGTTCATGGTGGAGCGTGTAAGGAAACTTGTCAGAAATTCATTAAACCCCTTCAGATTATATAGGAAAGAATGTTTTAGGTTTTTATCTATTTCTGCGATTTCTATCCATCCACTTAGGGCATCTATCATGTCTTGGAGCTTTTGTATTTTCATTTCGTAGACAAGCTCTTTCTTTCGGATTGCCTTTTTCTTGTGTGTAATGAGTAGATGATTCAGAAAAATATGTCTACGAGGGTTGTATCGCTTATGACTGATATATTTCATGGTTACTTGTTTGTATGTTTGATATTAAATATTTTTGTGACATTGCAAATGACAACTCCGGTCTATGGCTGATGCATTGTACCCCATACCCCTTAGAATCCTTGCAAATTCTTCAGCATGTCCATAAACGGTGTAAATTTTCTCTGGTCTGACTGTTTCTATAATTTTCATAAGCTCCCAAAAGTCGGCATGGTTGCTGAGCTTTAGGTTACCAAAACCCGAAACGTAAAGTTCGTGAGAGGATAGCAAATTTTTGGGTTTAGCACCCTTAAATCCCACTAAAAGCACTTCTCCATCTTTATCTATGTTTTTAAATTTAATCCCAAATTTTTCATAAATCTTTGCGACTTTAACTATGTTTCTTGATGCCCTTACTGTATAACCGTGAACGTCAAGGATCTTCAAGAGTTCCTGAGCTTTGCCCATCTGATTAGCATAAAGTTTTGGTGTTTCTCCTCTGTCAAGAACATTCTCAACAAAAGCAATGAGCTTCTTTTCTGCCTCCTTTGGTGAGGGAAAATTATACATGGGAATACCAAAAGTCGCCTCAATTATCAGAACATCAGCTTTTCTGAATCTGCTCTTCTCAGCAGTTCTAAGCTTAAACCATTTGACATCTCCTGTATAGAGCAGAGAAAATCCATCAAGCTCAATGTAAATCTGGGCAGACCCCAGCATATGCCCTGCTGGGTAGAGCTTGGCTTTGTAATCACCGATGTAAAAGGTCTTTCTAAAAGGTACTACTTTATAGAATCCGCTTTTCTTCAGATGGCTCAAAAATTTAGTTGCCTTTGTGGAGAATATGACATCTCCACTAACAAAATGATCAGCATGCGCATGGCTTTGAAATGCTATTCTTGCTGAACTGTCAAGACCTATTCCCCTAATTATCATCAAGTATTAAGATGTGCTTGAGGAGAATTAAGCTTTTCTCAGATATGGATAAAATATCCGATGTCAAATTAAACCTTTAGGTATGTAAAAGGTTTTTATATGTTAAGAGCTAAAGCTCATCTGGTGATCCCGATGACTTTCGATAAGAGAAAGCTTGAGGAGATTAAGAAGGCTGAGCAGGAGTGGGAGGAGAAGGTGGTTAAACCTTTGATTGCAAAGAGACCAGAGAGAAAGGAGAAGTTCATGACGGATGATGGTTTTGAGATTAAGAGGGTTTACACGCCGGCAGACCTTGAAAACTGGGATTATTTGGAAAAACTCGGCTTTCCCGGACAATACCCCTTCACTCGTGGTGTCTACGCAACAATGTATAGGGGAAGATTCTGGACAATGAGGCAATACGCGGGTTATGCTACGGCAGAAGAATCGAACAAGCGTTATAAATACCTTTTGGAGCAGGGGCAAACAGGTTTAAGCGTGGCTTTTGACTTGCCAACCCAGCTTGGTTATGATAGTGATCATCCAATGGCTGAGGGCGAGGTTGGTAAGGTTGGAGTCGCCATTGATTCTCTCTGGGATATGGAAATCCTCTTTGACGGGATTCCATTAGATAAGGTTTCAACCTCAATGACAATCAACTCCACAGCCGCCAACTTGCTGGCAATGTATATCCTCGTTGCCGAAAAACAAGGCGTCCCACAACACGTTTTAAGGGGAACTGTGCAGAATGACATCCTCAAGGAGTACATTGCGAGAGGAACTTACATTTTCCCGCCACAACCTTCGATGAGACTTACGACGGATATCATCATGTATTGTGCTGAGAATGTTCCAAAGTGGAATCCCATCAGCATTAGCGGTTACCACATTAGGGAAGCTGGTGCTAATGCTGTTCAAGAGGTTGCCTTCACTTTGGCTGATGGTATTGAATACGTTAAGGCAGTGCTGGAGAGGGGTATGGATGTTGATAAGTTTGCGCCAAGGTTGAGCTTCTTCTTTGCGGCTCATAACAACTTCCTTGAGGAGATTGCAAAGTTTAGGGCGGCAAGGAGGTTGTGGGCTAAGATAATGAAGGAGAAGTTTGGGGCGAAGAATCCAAAATCAATGCTCCTCAGATTCCACACTCAAACGGGTGGTTCGACGCTTACGGCTCAACAGCCTGAGAATAACATCATTAGGGTCACGATTCAGGCTTTAGCTGCAGTATTGGGTGGGACACAATCATTGCACACGAATAGTTATGATGAGGCTTTAAGCTTACCAACGGAGAAGAGTGTTAGGATTGCCTTAAGAACGCAGCAGATTATCGCTTATGAGAGTGGGGTTGTTGATACCGTTGACCCATTGGGTGGAGCGTATTACATTGAGTGGCTTACTGATCACATTGAGGAGGAGGCTATGAAGTACATTGAGAAGATTGAGGGCATGGGTGGAATGATGAGAGCCATTGAACGCGGTTACATCCAGAAGGAGATTGCAGATTCAGCTTACAAGTATCAGAAGGAAGTTGAGGAGGGTAAGAGAATTATTGTTGGCGTCAACAAGTTTGTCGTGGATGAGCCGGTTGAGGTTGAGATTCTCAAGGTTGATCCAAGCATTAGGGACAAGCAGATTGAGCGCTTGAAGAAGTTGAGGAGCGAAAGGGACAACAAGAAGGTTGAAGAGGCTTTGGATAAGTTGAGGAATGCTGCTGAGAGGGAGGATGTGAACTTAATGCCATACATTATTGAAGCACACAGACACTTGGCGACGCTTGGTGAGGTTACTGACGTTCTAAGAGAAGTCTGGGGCGAATACAGGGCACCATTGATATTCTGAAGCATTTTTCCGCCTTTTCTTAACTTTGTTCTCAGGTAGTACTATTATCAAGCATGTTTGGTGATAAAAACATTTATTTATCAGCTAAGAGAGACAATTCTGAGAGGTGAGGAAATGAGCTGGAAGAGAGGTGCTTATCCTGAGTTTACCCTTGAAGATGCGATTGCAACACTTTTTCTCTTAAAAACTCCGAGAGGAAGAAAGCAGATTTCTGAGGAGCTTGACCTTGGTGAAGGAAGCGTTAGGACCCTTTTGAAGAAGCTTGCAAAATTAGAATTAATTGAATCAAAACAAAAGGGGCACTATTTGAGTGAAAATGGTCTTAAAGTTTTATCCCAAATAACTGTCTTATTCTCTGAGCCGCTTGAAGTTGAGAAAGTCGAAAACATGCCCACTTATGCTCTTCTTATCAAGAATCCACCACAATTTAAAAGCATAGAACTTAGAGACGAAGCCATTCGCTATTTTGCAAAGGGGGCTATGATTCTTGTTTGTAAAGATGGTGAGATCATATTCCCCGAAGACGGAAGACCATTAAAGGAAACACTTCCCAAGCTTGCTGAGGATTTGAAAAAGCTTAATCCAGAGGAAGGGGATTTAATCGTTGTTACATGGGCTGAAGACAAAGCAGATGCCATTAAAAGTGCAATCCATGTTGCATTAACACTTAAAAAGAACGAGCTTCCTAAGGAACTCCTTGAGGTGGGCGAATGATTATCTTGGCATTGGATGTTTATGAAAGGGCCAAAGCATTGAAAATAGCGGAGGAAACTAAGGATTATCTTTGGGCGATAAAGATTAACTGGCCGCTCATTCTTGGAAGCGGGGTTGGAATAATCCAAGAACTAAAAGAGAGAACTGACTTACCAATTATAGCTGACTTAAAAGTTGCTGATATCCCAAACACAAACAAGCTCATAGCAAAGAAAGTTTTTGATGAGGGTGCAGATTATATAATTGTTCATGGCTTTGTTGGAAGAGATAGTGTCAGGGCAGTTATGGAAGAAGGCGATACAATTATCGTTGTAGAGATGAGTCATCCTGGAGCTGAAGAGTTCATACAGCCAATTACGGATAGGCTTATAGGAATGGCAAATGAGCTTAAACCCTTTGGAGTTATCGCTCCCGGAACGAGGCCTGAGAGGATAAGATACATCAGAGAAAAGCTTGATAGGGGTATAAAAATCCTAACCCCAGGAATAGGTGCTCAGGGGGGAAGGGCTAAAGAAGCTTTAAAAGCTGGTGCTGACTACATAATCGTGGGAAGGGCAATTTATAATGCTGATAATCCGAGAGAAGCTGTTAAAAGCCTTTGGGGTGAGCTGAATGCTGAAGATTAAGCATCCTTTAAGCAAGAAGGAGATCAAGGGAATAATCCGAGAGATGAGTGCAATTTTTGGAGAAGAAGTAGCTAAAAAGCTGATAAATAAGAAAGATGATGTTCAAATTGCAGAATTTGATAAAACAACCCAGATTTTGTTTGTCAATGGGAAGCCAATGTTCATAAAACGAAATGGTCTGATTTTTCCTCTGGTAATTGCTTTATATGAGCTGTCTAACGAGGAAGACCTGAGAAAGTGGAGGCGGAGAGTTGTAGTTGACGAAGGTGCTGTCCCATTCATCTTAAAAGGCGCCGATGTAATGGCTCCTGGAATAGTTGATGCCGATGAAGAGATAGAAGAAGGCGATTTTGTCTTTGTTGTTGAAGAAAATTATGGGAGACCTCTTGCAATTGGCATTGCATTGATGAGCGGTAAAGAAATGAAAGAGAAGAACAGGGGAAAAGCTGTGAAAGTAATTCATCATGCAAAGGATAAGATCTGGGATCTGACGGTGAGATCATGAGTGAGAAGAGGGAAAAAATAAGAGTCCTTGTGGGTGGGGTTTTTGATATCCTTCACGTTGGACATATTCATTTTTTGAGCCAAGCAAAACAGCTTGGGGATGAGCTCATTGTGATAGTGGCCCATGATGAAACTGTTGTTAGAAGGAAAGGGAGACCCCCAATAAACTCGATGCACGAAAGGGCTGAACTTTTAAAAGCTCTGAAAATGGTTGACGAGGTTTATATTGGAGAGCCAAATGGAATAAGTTTTGAGCTTGTAAAGAAAATAAACCCGGATGTTATAGCATTAGGGCCTGATCAAGATTTCAAATGTGAGGAGCTTAAAAGACAACTAAGACAGCATGGTATCAATGCTGAAGTTATAAGGATTCCTTACCTTTATAAGAGTGATATTGCAAAGACAAGCAGAATAATAAAAAGAATAGTGGAGATATTCTGTGAATGATTTTATCCCTTGATTTAATCAGTTGAGCAATGATTAGATAATCTTGGCTTTTTCCAGATAACTCCTTAAAAATTCTGGATCTTCTTTAAGCGCCGCACTCATAAGCTCATCGAAGTTCTTTTCTCCTATGGCCTTTTTGAGATAATAATACAGATTTACAGCATCCTCTACAATGTTGCTTTGTCTTCTACCCTCTTCTGCATAGAGCTCAATTAGCTTTAGGTTCGTATCTAAGCTGATATAGAGCGTTTTTTGCTTCTTAATCTTCTTCAGATTCTCTCTCTTTTTGTCTGTTTTCTTTGCTTTCGGTTTTGTAAGCTCGTCAATTGAGCCTGAAAACAGCTGGGGAATTTTATTCGACAAGAGTTACCACCTCTTTTGCAAGCTTTAAAAATGCCTTTGCAGCTCTCCCATCACTTTCAAATTCAAATATACTAACTCCTTGGGATTGGGCTTTTTCAAGAGCAACGGATTTTGGTATAGTCGTCAGAAGAGGTGCGTTTGGATACGTCTTCTTTAGTTCTTTCAGCCGTGTAGCTGGGACTTTTGTCTGTTTTGTAAACTTGTTGGGTATCAATCCGAGGAGCATTAGATTTTCGTTGGTTTCTTCCTTAATCATTTTCATAAGGTTAAACATGAGTTGCATTCCAATTACTCCAAAATAGCTCAATTCAAGAGGGATTAAAACATAGTCTGAAGTTGTAAGTGAATTTACGAGGAATATCCCCATACTTGGTGGATTATCAATTAAAACATAATCATAATCTGGGAGAACTGATTTTAGTGCTTTTTCCAACCGTCTTTCACGATTGTACGCATTGATTATTTCAATCTCTTTAGCTGAGAGATTCAAATGAGAAGGAATCAGATGTAAGTTTTCTTTTATTTTAACTATAGACTCCTCAACGCTGCTTTCTCTTGTCATTAGCGTTCCAACATTGTTATCTTCATATTTCAAGACATCCATTCCTATTAAGCCAAAAGTCAGGTTAAACTGAGGGTCTATGTCAACTAAGAGAACTTTTTTACCCATGTTTGCAAGGGCAAAGCCAAGGTTCATGGTTATTGTGGTCTTTCCTACTCCCCCTTTTTGATTGGCTATACTGATTACCCTTGCCATGCTATCACCTTGGCAACTCAATAGTAAAAGAGCGAAAGAAAAAGAACCTTAGAGCTGGTAAACGTCTCTAAAGATTCTTTCTACATTCCTGTTTATGGGTGGCTTAGTCTTTCCACTTTCCATTGTTCTTTCGAATAGGCTTTCCAGTCTAGTGTCCTTTGTTATCATTTGGAAGGTATCTGTTGGGATGAGTATTCTGCTGTTATCTTGAAGTGCATTCACCTCACCGCTTAAAATATGTGGTGATCTAACTCCCGTCATTATTACCATTGCTCTAACTGTTTTGCCAAGATCTTGATCAATCATGGCACCCCATTTTATTTCTGACTTTGTACCCAGTTTTTCATAGATTATCTTCATTGCTTCATGCACTTCGCCGAGTTTTACATCAGGTCCTACAGTAAAGTGTATTAGGGCAGCTTCGCCGCTTCCAAACTCAACCTCAAGCATCTTGTTGTTGAGAGCGTTTATCACGGCATCAACAGCTCTATTCTTTGAATCGCTTTCGCCAATACCAATTAAAGCCGCACCACCGTTTTTCATAACACTGTAAACGTCAGCAAAATCAATGTTAACTATGGATGGGAGCTTTATTGTTTCGGTTATTCCCTTAACCATTCTTGCTATAATTTCATCTGCAAACCGGAAGGCGGCAGAAAGTGGTAAATTTGGAACAAGCTCAAGAAGCTTATCATTTTCAATTATCACAACAGTGTCTGAGTACTGAAGTAGGGCTTGTATTCCAGCTTTTGCTTTCTCAATTCTCTTTGTGCCTTCAGTTGAAAACGGATATGTTACAACGCTTACAACAAGCGGCTCTTGATACCTCCCATTATTCCTTGCAACCTCTTTGATTACCCTAGCAACGACTGGTGCCGCACCCGTTCCTGTACCGTTGCCCATTCCTGCTGTTATGAAGGCTAGGTCCACATCTTTAACGACCTCTGCTATCTCTTGAGTGCTTGCTTCTGCTGCAAGATATCCGATTCTGGGATCTCCTCCAGAACCTTTTCCGTGAGTTATGTTTTTTCCAAGTAGAATTTTTTTGTGAGCCTTAGTTCTCGCTAAGTGTTGGGCATCAGTATTCATCGCAATCAGCACTGCACCTTGAACGCCTAGTTCATAAAGCCTTGTTATTGTATTATTTCCAGAACCACCGACTCCAATAATTGCAATATTTATCACCCCTTCCAGATTCTCCCCGTACTCTCCAAATTTTTCTCTGGAATTTTCATTAAAGTCCAAGTTAATACCAGCCTGCTCTAAGAGTTTCCATACCATCGTCTTTAACCCCCGGGCTTAATTGTCAAAATAATTATTAACACAATCTTTTGCTTATTCGAGTATATATTCAGGAGTTGACCTTTCTTCTGTCTCGAGTTTGTAAAGCTCTCTTTTCACCAATTCTCTAATAGCTTCTCTTATGACTTCACTTCTATTGGGATAAACTCCCCTCTTTACGAGGGTATCAATGGCATTTAGAAGACCCTGTGGTATTTGTACACTAATTATTTTCATTTTCGTCATCGCTGAGCCTCCCAGTACACAAAGCTGCTAATTTTTTCATTTGCTTTAATTAGTTAAATACTTTTTGCTGCAATTTTAATATTATAATAATATGAATTTCAAAAAATTTTTAGAAAAATTTTAGATATCTAAAGATTTTTTCTTATTGGTACATTTTTGGGTAAGGGGAAAGAGTTTAATATCTTGTATTTACAGTGGAAAATTGGAGGTGTGATATTGAAAGTGATAAAGTGGGAGGATTATGAGATTGCAATTAGCAGGGTTATGCTTGATGACATTTCATGGATTTTTAGAGAACTTTCTGAATACATGCAAGTAACGAGTGTAGAATGCTGGGAGCAGGTTGTATTCGCTACTATCCTTTCATTAAAGTCATTTAAATGCGGAACAAATAAAGCAAAAACTGTGAAAGGTGAAATCCTGCTTAGACTTGCGGGGACTCTGCAAATTGGAGAGGCGATAACTAAAGTTGGTGCCAAGAAAGGAGAAAATTTCCTGGTTGTATTTGGGAGGGATGCTGGTAGAGTTCTTCAAGAGTTTCTTAAGAAAAATTCATTAAAGGAAGTGCCTTTTTCGGACTGCAATAGAGAAGAAGTAAAGATGCTCTTTGAAGAGGCTGCAATAGTTGATGTTCTTTAAGTTTTTCTATATGCCTCCCTTTGTTTCTAAAATTTGTCGTGAAGTTATAGCCCCATTAGAATTTTATTTTATTGTTTTCTAAAAAGATAGAAATTTCTCCTCGATAAGTTTATAAGAAGATTAATTCACCCTCTAAATGCTACGGGGGGGATGATTATGCGTTATAAAAGACACAGATATTTTATAGCGGAACGTATCAACCTAATTCAACGCTCAAAGATCAGAGAACTTTTTGAAAAAGCAAGAAAAATGGAAAATGTCATTTCCCTTGGAATTGGTGAACCCGATTTTGATACGCCTCAGAACATAAAAGAAGCTGCAAAAAGAGCATTGGATGAGGGATGGACTCACTATACTCCAAATGCTGGAATCCCTGAGCTTAGACAGGCTATAAGTGAATATTACAAAGAAATGTACAATTTAGATGTTTCAACTGACAGTATCATAGTGACCGCTGGTGCCTATGAAGCAACTCACCTAGCATTTGAAACTCTCTTGGAGAGGGGAGATGAAGTTATAATACCAGATCCTGCGTTTGTCTGTTATGCCGAAGATGCCAAACTCGCTGAGGCGGGAATAGTAAGGCTTCCATTAAGAGAGGAAAACGGCTTTCAACCAGATCCAGATGAGCTTTTAGAACTTATAACAAAGAGGACAAGGATGATTGTGATCAACTACCCCAACAATCCAACTGGGGCTACAATAGATGAAGAAACTGTAAAAGCTATTGTAGATATTGCTGAAGATTACAATCTCTATATCCTCAGCGATGAACCTTATGAGCATTTTCTCTATGAGGATGCAAAGCACTATCCAATGCTTAAATATGCTCCAGACAACACGATTTTAGCAAACAGTTTCTCTAAGACATTCGCTATGACTGGCTGGCGTCTGGGCTTTGCAATTGCACCAAAAGAGATTATCAAGGACATGATAAAGCTCCACGCTTATGTTATTGGAAACGTTGCATCCTTCGTTCAGGTTGCGGGAATTGAAGCTTTAAGAAGTCCAAAGAGCTGGGAAGCTGTCGAGAAGATGAGACAAGAATACGCCGAGAGAAGAAAGATAGTTCTTGATGCAATTAAAGAGATGCCCTATATTTCTGCATTTGAGCCTAAGGGTGCGTTTTACATCTTTGCTAACATAAAAGAAACGGGAATGACAAGTGAGGAATTTAGCGAATGGCTCTTAGAGAAAGCCAAAGTCGTTGTGGTTCCTGGAACAGCATTTGGAAAGAATGGAGAGGGATATGTAAGGATAAGCTATGCAACGAAGAAAGAAAAGCTCATTGAGGCCATGGAAAGGATGAAGAAAGTCTTAGAGGAAATTTAATTTTTTTACTTTTTGTACTCCTACTGTCTTGAGGAGGAAAATCTGATGAAGGAAATAATTTATGTCTTCGTTGCAATATTCCTTGCTGAACTTGGGGATAAAACCCAGTTAGCTACGATTGCATTTGCATCGAAATACGGATGGGTTAAGGCTTTCGTTGGAGCTATCTTGGGTCTTGCTTTGGTGAATTTGATAGGAGCTCTTATTGGGGACAAGATTGGAGAAACTCTACCTGTGGAGTTGATTCATAAGGGAGCTGGAATACTGTTTATTATATTTGGCTTGCTGATGTTCTTTGGAAAAATCTGACGGGGTGGGAAAATGAAGCGCTGGAGGTCTGTAATCCTTAACACAATTGTCATGACTGCTGGATTTGGAACGCTCACCATGATGAGTGTCGCTAAGCCAGATGTAATTGCCCATTTTGGAATTAGCAGTGATGCCTTTGATTTACAGCACATAGCTTATGTCTTTGGTCTTTTTGTTGCATTCCTCTTAGGACACACAAAGATTTATGAAGGAAGCTTTAAGAGGAGTGTTGCAATAGCTCTAAGCTGGGCTGCAATTCCGCAACTGTTAATCCCATATGCTCCAAATTGGTATGTTGTGGTTTTCTTGAGATTCATCCAAGGTTTTGTGGTTACACTTGTTCCGCTTTTCAGCACTCAAATAGCGAGATACTTTGTTGCCGAAAGACCTTTCGCAAAGGGTATAATCCTCTCTGGAATCTTCTGGGGTGGAGTTTTTGGCTCAATGAGCGCCAAATATTTAATCCATGCATTTGGATGGAAGGGAGGCTTTTTAGTTACAGCTCCCATAATGTATGCAGTTCTGCTGATATGGTGGCTCTTTACAGAGGACTTTGAGATAATTCATGAAAAAGGAGAAGCAAAGATAAACGTCTGGAAGCTTAAGTTCACTTGGGTTTTGGGATTCACGTTCTTCCCAGCTCTATGGGTAATTTT
Source organism: uncultured Thermococci archaeon (assembly GCA_964615185.1). Lineage (GTDB taxonomy): Archaea > Methanobacteriota_B > Thermococci > Thermococcales > Thermococcaceae > Thermococcus_B. The sequence continues at coordinate 2,430 of CAZTOS010000034.1, read as the reverse complement.
CACAATCGTTGGATTCTCAGCCTCAATCGCCTACGACATGGGATGGACAAAGACCCATGTAGCAACGCTCAGCACAAACCTAAACATTGCAAAGGCAATATGGTCGATTGTCTTTGGATACGTAGGATATCTGCTTTCAAGAAAGAACCCAACTTCAAGAGGGCTCTTTAAGGCCATTGTTCAAGTTATGATAATATCTTATGCATTATCCTTCGTGGGATTGATTATCTATGCAAAGGCAATGCTTGGAGGAAACTATACTCTCGCTTTGGCAGCGGTTTGGCTTGTCGGAACAATTCAGGGAACAGGTCCAGCATTCTGGACATCAGCACCGGCAACCTATCCAAAAAGCATCTATCCAAGAGCTTCATTTGCATTGGGGCTTATTTCGAACACAGCAAACATAATAGCCCCATCTATTACAGAGCTACTGGCAAAGCAAAGTGTTGGATTAGCCTTTGGTGAGCTGGCATTCATGCCTCTGCTCGGTATCTTAACCTTGATTGCAGTCTCAAGGATGAAGATGCCAGTAGAGGAATTTGAAGAATGAAGCCAAAGCCAGTCTTAGTTCTTTTCTTTCTTTTGATGAGCATATAATGATACTTGCCATACTGTTAGCATTGGCACTTTTCTTGTTGTTGGATGAAGATGTCCGTATGGAGTTAAAGGTTTGACATTTGTTCAATTCTGCTTCCAAAAATCCTATTTAGATGTTAATCTTATTTAGGCTATGGTGGCAATTATGAAAAAGGAGGAAATAATTCTTCGATATTCAAAAGTCTTCCCAAAGGCAGCTCGTGTTACTTACGCTCCAATTGTTGGCGTTAAGGCAAGAAATGCAAAAGTCTGGGACATTGAGGGAAGAGAATACATAGATTTCCTCTCCGACGCTGCGGTCCAAAATGTTGGGCATAACAATGCCCGAGTTGTGAAAGCTATAAAAGAGCAAGCAGATAAACTGATACATTTCACATTCATTTATGGCTTTCCAGTTGAGCCCCTTCTCCTTGCTGAAAAACTTGTTGAAATCTCCCCAGTAGAGAATCCCAAAGTAGTTTTAGGCCTGAGTGGAAGCGATGCAAACGATGGGGCAATAAAGTTTGCAAGGGCATACACAAAAAGGAGGACATTTTTGGGGTATCTGGGGAGTTATTACGGAGCAACATATGGTGCTATGAGCATAACTGGGCTTGAGTTTGAAATTAGAGCATTAGTTGGAGAACTGAGTGACGTACACTACATTCCTTTTCCAGATTGTTATAGATGTCCATTTGGGCAAGAAAAGGGGAAATGCCACTTTGAATGCATATCCTACCTTGAATATAAATTTGAGAGAGAAGTTTATGCAGAAGGAGTTGCTGCCCTATTCGCTGAACCTATCCAAGGCGATGCCGGAATAATAGTTCCTCCGGATGACTATTTCAAGAAACTCAAGAAAATTCTTGATGAACATGGAATTCTCTTAGTTGTTGATGAGGTTCAAAGCGGGTTAGGAAGGACAGGGAAATGGTTCGCAATCGAGCATTTTGGAGTTGTGCCAGATATAATAACGATTGCGAAGCCTTTAGGTGGTGGATTACCAATAAGTGCTATCATCGGACGGGAAGAGATCATGGAGTCTCTACCAGCTTTGGGACATACATTTACGCTCAGCGGGAACCCAGTAACGAGCAGAGCAGCTTTAGCGGTTATTGAGGAAATTGAAGAAAAGAATTTGCTCAAAAGAGCTGAAGAGCTTGGAGAGTACACCATGAAGAGGCTTAAGAAAATGCAAGAAGAGCATGAACTCATCGGAAATGTTAGAGGAAAGGGCTTGATGATTGGCGTTGATTTAGTGAAAAACAGAGAAACAAAAGAACGGGCTTTCGATGAAGCTAAGAAGGTTGTTTGGAGAGCTTATGAGCTTGGCTTGGTTTTGGCATTCCTTCATGGAAATGTCCTCAGAATTCAGCCACCTTTGACGATAGAGAAGGAGCTTTTAGATGAAGGTCTGGATAGACTGGAACAAGCAATTGCAGATGTTGAAAATGGGAAAGTTGATGACAAAGTTTTGAAGATAGTGCAAGGTTGGTGAAGCTTTACATTTTCGGTTGAATCTTGGCAGTTCACTATTTTTGAGGTAATTATCTAAAAGGGCTTTTGCATTTTTCAGCCTTATCCATGTCTTCTGTTACTTCGTAGCTGGAATATGACGCTCCTATTATCGGGTCAGAACCTGATGACAGATGTGTTAAAAGGTCATCTTTAAGATTTCCTACTCTGATGTATAAAACTTTCCAGAAAACTTAAGATGGTGCGGTGGCCGGGATTTGAACCCGGGTCGCCGGCTCGGAAGGCCGGCGTCCTGGACCAGACTAGACTACCACCGCACAAAAGTGGTGGGGCGAGGGGGATTTGAACCCCCGACACCCGGATCTTCAGTCCGGCGCT
>CAZTOS010000033.1:9642-23635 GCA_964615185.1 uncultured Thermococci archaeon | reverse complement strand
AAAATGATAAAATTTTTAAACTGATTTTCCTATTCTTTTTTGGTGGTACAAATGCTCACATATGCACAAGCCGGGGTGGATGAAGAAAAAACACAAAGAGCACTAAAGAGCATAATTTCACTCGCAAGAGCAACCTTCAAATTAAGGGAAGGAAAAGTAGGAGTGCCTGTTAAGGATATCGGTCATTATGCTGCATTGATTGATTTTGAAAACTTCTATTTAGCGATGACCACTGATGGTGTAGGCACAAAAATTCTTGTGGCTGAAGCTGTTGGGAAATTTGACACAATTGGAATTGATATGATCGCAATGAACGTAAACGACTTAATCTGTGTTGGAGCTGAACCTGTAGCTTTGGTTGATTATTTAGCTGTGAGAGAGCCCAATGATAAAATTTTCGAAGAAATAGCCAAAGGTCTCTACGAGGGAGCTAAACAAAGTGGAATTGCAATTGTAGGCGGCGAGACCGCTGTAATGCCCGATCTAATCAACGGATTTGACTTAGCCGGCACTGCTATTGGAATCGTTGAAAAGGGCAAAGTCGTCACAGGAGAAAAAATCAAACCAGGGGATGCTGTCATCGGTATTGAAAGCTCTGGGATTCACTCCAATGGTCTAACTCTCGCAAGAAAGCTTTTAATTCCAAAGTATGGGCTTGAATACGAGTTTGAAGGCAAAAAGCTGTGGGAGCATTTGCTTGAGCCAACGAGGATTTACGTAAAGCCAATTTTAGAGCTTTTAGAAAAAGTAGAAGTTAGAGGGTTAGCCCACATAACTGGTGGAGGACTTTTAAACCTAAAGAGGCTCACAAAGTATGGATTTTCCCTTGAAATGCCACCAATTAGCGGGATTTTTAAATTAATATACGAAAATGGTGTTCCTTTAGAGGAAATGTTTAAGGTTTTTAATATGGGGATTGGTTTTGTGGTGGTAGTTTCACAAGAAGAGAAGAAGGAGGCATTGCAGGTTCTCAACAGATATTACCCAGCATATGAAATCGGAAGAGTTACAAAAAATCCCAAGATAGAAATTCAGAATTATAAAATAACAATGTGAAACAAGAATTTATATATTTATCACTCATAGTCTAAAATAGTGGTGGAGAAGATGAATTTCTCATTGCTAATTATCGGACAATGGATAAACACGTCAGCCAAACTAACAGCATCTATTGCGTTGTTTTATGCATATATCCAACACAGAAGGAAGTTTACAGTATTCTGGTCCCTGGCTTTTCTTGTGGATGCATTTTCCATACTCTTCGATTTTGTAAGCAAACAGTATGTGCTGGTTTTATTCCAAGCTTTTACTGTTTCATTGCTGTTTTATGGGGCCTTTATTATACTAGAAGAGGAAGGCATTCAACTATTCCCCTTATCTTATAAATACATCAGCGGTCTGTCTCCTATTGTCTTGACCCTCTATATAATTGCATATTACATCTTTAGAGGAAATACTGCCAATACTTTTTCAGAGATAGTGCTGATGTATGGAATAGCAGGATTTTTCTATTTTTTCACTGGAGTTTTGCTTTTCAGTCTTAGTGAGATATATTCAAGAAAAGGGACATGCTTAGCCATCATCTTCATGTTGTATGGTCTTCATAAAATGGATTACCCGTTTTTAAGGCCTGTAGAATGGTTTGCCCCAATAGGTTTTCTATTAGGTGCCATATTTACAGTCCTTGAGGTCGTGCTGATACTGCTCATAATATCTTCTGAGGAATTCAAGAAACTCAACAGAGCAGTCAAAGGGGTGGAAATTGAAAGCGGAATTTTAGTTATCGACCCCAAAGAGTATCAAAAGGTTAAGGAAAAACTAAAAGAGGTCCCAGTCTTAGCTTTTCTGAGGAATATAAAGAATGTTCCTGAGAACTGGGAAGTTTATTTCATAACAAAAATTCCCGAACCCAAGAGCATTTCCCCCACAGAGTTGGAAAAAATTGTTGAAATTTCCCACAGATACTTAATAGAGGCAGAGAGAAAAGGCATCAAAGGAATAATTCTTCTTGACTGCCTTGAATATCTTTGTACCTATAATGAGTTCACATCCCTTGCAAAGTTCCTCACTGCACTTAAGGATTATGTGATCATCCATGAAGGCACCCTAATTCTAATTACTGAAGAGGCTGCATGGAGAGAAAAAGAATGGAACATGCTTAAAAGACTCTTAGAGTTTAAAAAGCAAATGATTTAGTGAAAAATTGTTAAAAAATTAAAGAACCTATACTCTATGAAAGGCGTTCATAAAGTTCTTCATAAGCCGAAATCAAGTCTCCCTTATCAAAGCGAAAAACATCTTTATCTAAGCTTTTCTTTGTCTCTGCATCCCAAAATCTACATGTATCTGGACTAATCTCATCAGCTAAAACTATTTCCCCTTTAGCATTTTTGCCAAATTCAAGCTTAAAATCAACAAGTAAAATTCCCCTTTCTTTGAAGTATTCTCTGAGGACTTCATTTACTTTAAGTGCAATTTTTTCCATTTCTTTAATTTCCTCCTCACTAACTCCAAGAATCTTAGCGTGATAATAGTTTATCATCGGGTCTCCAAGCTCATCACTTTTGTAATAAAGCTCAACAATTGGCTCTTTCAACTCTGTTCCCTCTTTTAATGGAAGCCTTTTCTTTAAGCTACCGGCAACAATATTTCTAACAACAACTTCAATTGGATACATTTCCAGTCTTTCCACAATCAGCCTGTTGTCTCCAGCAATGCCAATGAAGTGTGTCTTAATACCATGCTCCTCTAAAAGCTTGAACATTTTTGCTGAAATCTGAGCATTGTAAAAGCCTTTTCCTTTGAATTGTGCTTTTTTCTTACCATTAAAAGCTGTTGCATCGTCTTTAAACTCCATCAAATACTTCCCCCCATCCAAAGGGATCATTTTCTTGGCTTTTCCTTCATAAACCTCCATGATCTTCACCAAAAATTTGTTAAAATTTATAATTTAAAAGCCTTTTTTAGACAAATTTTTGTCAAACATAGGGCAAAGTTTTTAAGCATATGAATGTAAAGTTCCAGTGGAAATAAAACTCTCTTTAACTATTACTTGTTAAGATGGTGGTCATATGAGGGAGAAGTGTGGGGTATTTGCAGCAAAAACAGAGAATGCAAATCGAAAAGCATACTATGCACTTCTCGCTTTGCAACACAGGGGTCAAGAAAGTGCAGGAATTAGCGTTTGGAGAAATAAAATAAGAACACACAAGGGGCTGGGTCTTGTAGCTGAAGTTTTTAGGGGGCACATTTTGAATAAGCTGAGGTCAAATATCTCTATTGGACATGTAAGATACTCAACTTTTGGTGGATTAAATGAAGCTCATCCCCTTGAAGTTGAATGCTGTGGAAAAAGACTTGCCTTGGTTCATAATGGAACTTTAACTAATTATCTGCCGCTAAGAAGAAGGTATGAAGGAGAATTCAAATTTAAAACAAGTGTTGACAGCGAGCTTTTGGGATTAATTTTTCTCAAAAACTATTCAGAGACAAAGGATGAATTTGAAGCCATGAAAATGCTTTTTAATGAAGTCAAAGGAGCGTATTCTCTGGCTTTTCTGTTTGATGGGAAAATTTTAGTTGCCAGAGACCCCTTAGGCTTCAGACCCCTAACATTTGGAACTGGGGATGGATATTATTTCGCCTCTGAGGATTCAGCGCTAAGAATGTTTGATGTTGAAACAAGAGATGTAAAGCCAGGAGAAGTTTTTGTTGTTTCAGATGATGTTGAAAATAGGGTTTTAACTAAGAAGAAGCATGCTCACTGTGTTTTTGAGTTTATTTACTTTGCTCGTCCGGACAGTGTTATTGAAGGAAGAACCGTTTACAAAGCAAGGGTTGAAATGGGAAAGCAGTTAGCGAGAGAAGACGATTCTACTGCAGATGTCGTCATAACAGTCCCAGATTCGGGAAGAGCCGCGGCAATAGGATATTCCATGGAAAGCGGAATCCCATATGAAGAGGGGCTAATAAAGAACAGATACATCGGTAGGACATTCATAATGCCAACTCAATTTGAGAGGGATTTTAAAGTTAGGCTCAAGCTCTCTCCAGTTAAGGAAGTCATCAAGGGTAAGAGGATAATTTTGATTGATGATTCGATTGTAAGGGGCACCACAATGAAGAGGATAGTTGCAATGCTTAAAAAAGCAGGAGCAAAAGAGGTTCACGTCAGAATAGCATCGCCGCCGATAAGATATCCCTGCTATATGGGGATTGATATTCCAACACGACACGAGCTTATTGCTTCTTGGAAGAGGATTGAGGAGATAGAAAAAGAAATTGGAGCAGATTCCTTAAGGTATTTGAGCATCAAAGGATTAATAAAAGCAGTTGGATTGGATGATTTATGCTTAGCTTGTTTAAATGGCATTTATCCAGAATGGGCTTTTGAATTTTAAGCCTGATTTTTAGACATGTTTTTGTCAAAATAAAGCTTAAAAATATAATATTTTAACATTTTCTTGGTGAGTGAATGGAGTGGAAGATAGCCACTTATGCCTCTCATTCGGCACTTCAGATTTTAAGGGGTGCAAGGGATGAAGGATTCAAAACCGTGGCTTTCGGAAGGGAGAGAGTCAAACCTCTATACACCAAATATTTTCCAGTTGCTGATGAGTATTTAATAGGGGAATGCCCCGAAGAAGAACTTTTGGAAAGAAATGCGATAGTAATCCCACATGGCTCTTTTGTTGCTCACCTTGGAATTGAGAAAGTTGAGAGCATGAAGGTTCCGTACTATGGAAATAAAGCAGTCCTTAGGTGGGAAAGCGACAGGGAATTAGAGAGGAAATGGTTTGAAAAAGCAAAGTTAAAAATCCCAAGAGTCTACAACGACCCCGATGATATTGACAAGCCTGTAATAGTTAAATTTCATGGGGCAAAAGGTGGAAAAGGCTATTTTTTAGCAAAAAATCCTGAAGATTTCTGGAAAAAAGCTGAAAAAGTTGGAATCAAAAATAAAGAACAGCTTAAGGAGGTTCAAATCCAAGAATACATAATCGGAGTTCCAGTATATCCACACTACTTTTACTCAAAGCTCAACAAGGAACTTGAGCTTATGAGCATTGACAGGAGATACGAGACAAATGTAGATGGGGTTGGAAGGATTTTGGCAAAAGACCAACTGGAGCTAAGCTTGGAAAACTCATATGTTGTCATAGGGAACATACCAATTGTCTTGAGAGAAAGCCTTTTGATGGAAGTTATAGAGATGGGTGAAAGAGTTGTTAAAGCCGCAGAAAAACTTATAGGCGGGCTTTGGGGCCCATTTTGCTTAGAGACAATCCTCACAGATGAGCTTGAATTTGTTGTCTTTGAAATCTCCGCAAGGATTGTCGCCGGAACAAATCCCTTCATTAACGGCTCTCCTTACACTTGGTTAAAGTACAACAAACCAATGAGCACTGGAAGGAGAATTGCAATAGAGATAAAGCAAGCCATTGATGAAGATAAGCTCGATGAAATTTTAACATAAAAATGTTGATTGGTATTCATCTCTTTCCAAATGTGGGCATAAATTTATAAATTTATAAAATCCACGCAAAAGAAAAGGTGATAGTTATGTGGGAAAGTTTCATTAAAGAGAAAATTAGGGAAATTAGAGAGACTGTTGGCAATGGAAAAGCGATAATAGCTTTATCTGGAGGAGTTGATAGCTCAACAGCTGCAGTTTTAGCACATAAAGCAATTGGAGATAAACTTTACGCCGTTTTTGTGAACACCGGATTTTTAAGGAAAGGAGAACCAGAATTCGTGATAAAAACATTTAGGGACGAGTTTGGGTTAAACTTAATCTACGTTGATGCTCAAGAGCGCTTTTTCACTGCTTTGAAGGGTGTTACTGACCCGGAGCAGAAGAGAAAGATAATCGGAAAGACTTTCATTGATGTATTCGAAGAGGTTGCCAAAGAAATAGATGCGGAGTTTTTGATTCAGGGAACAATTGCTCCGGACTGGATTGAGAGCAAAGGCAAGATAAAGAGCCACCACAACGTTGGCGGTCTTCCAGAGCGCTTAAATTTAAAGCTCATAGAACCTCTTCGTGATTTGTACAAAGACGAGGTCAGAGAAGTTGCCAAAAAACTTGGATTGCCAGAGAAAATCTATAATAGAATGCCTTTTCCAGGGCCAGGATTAGCTGTTAGGGTTCTTGGTGAAGTAACTCCTGAGAAAGTTGCAATAGTTAGAGAGGCAAATGCCATAGTAGAGGAAGAAGTTGAAAAGGCTGGCTTAAAGCCTTGGCAGGCTTTTGCCGTGCTCTTAAACGTGAAGACTGTTGGAGTTCAAGGTGATATAAGGGCTTACAAAGAGACAATAGCTGTTAGAATCGTTGAGAGCTTGGATGGAATGACCGCAAATGCAATGAACGTTCCCTGGGAAGTCCTACAGAGGATAGCCTTTAGGATTACAAGCGAAATTCCCCAAGTGGGTAGAGTTCTCTATGATATAACAAACAAACCTCCTGCAACAATTGAGTTTGAGTGATAGTTTCACCAAAATATGAAAATTTATAGTTTGGTACACCCGATAATAAGGAGATAAAGAGGACAAAATTTAAATCAACTTTAAAGAGAAAAAAGATGGGGAACATGGATGAAGACAACATCTAAAAATGAATTACTGAAAATTAAGGTAACAGAGTTCGGTCCAATACAAAAGGGAGAGGTAGTACTGAAACCATTTACAATATTTTTTGGAAAAAACAACACCGGAAAAACCTACATGGCCTATCTAATTTGGGGTATTACAAACTCAGACTGGATAACACATTCCTTTTCCACTAGAAAATATTACTCATTTAAATCAGATGCACTAACGAGAAAACTATTAGAGATATACAATAAGGTAACAACAAAAGGAAACAACGAGGAGATAATTAGTGATACAATAAACTTAAATAGGATAAGTATTGGAATAAATAAGTCCATGGTTTCTAATCTCTTTCAAGCAAAAGATATTGGGCTAAAGAGAGGAGGAGTAAATATCCGGGTTAACACTAAATTGGTGATAGTGATAACTATTGATAAGGAATTAAAAGGTAAAGAAATACTCTTAGATATCGCAATAAAACAAGAAAAATTCAGAAAAAGCAACTGGGAGAGTAAAGGCACTTTTGTGTTCTTAGAGGGGGCCTTTGCTATTTTATGGAAAAGAGATGCTGGATATCAGTTGGAGATACATATTGGAAAAGAACTTACTTTGGATCAGAACCATATCAAAGCTAGAGAGTTTTTATCCCGTATTCCACAATGGGTTATTGAGATTATTACCCATGACTACTTAACAAACCATATACCCACGACCCTTTATTTGCCTGCATCTAAAGCAGGAATAGAACAAATGATACTCACAGCTTTTGGAGCATGGTTGAAACAAACATTAGGAGAAAGTAGCCCCACTCAAAGAGGAATAATAACTCTTGATAAATATCTAATAACCACTCACAAAAGAACTCCACAAGATATTCTGAAACTACCCAAACCCCTAAACAATTTTTTAGAATGGTCTTCTGCTATGTTACTAGAGAGTCCCTCTGAAACTTCAGATGGAAGATTTAAAGATATTGCATCCTTTATTGAAAATAGATTGCTCAGAGGAAATTTAATTTACCATCCTGTTCTAGGATTACGATATGCTCCCCAAGATAATCAAAATACCCTACTATCGCTTTTACACTCTTCGTCATCAGTTATAGAAAATACTCCTTTGCTAATTACTCTTAAATATACTGATAAAGTGAAGCCTGGGACACTACTAATTCTTGAAGAACCAGAAGCCCATCTTCATCCCGACGCTCAAAGGATACTCGCAAGAGCTTTAGTTAAACTTGTAAACAAAGGGGTCTATGTGCTATTGATAACTCACAGTCCATACATCCTTCAGCAGATAAACAACAGCATCAAGCTATATTATCTCAAAAGAGCCGGAAAAGAAAAAGAACTAAAAGAATTTCTCGAAAAACATGATTGGGGAGAAGACGAAATCCTAGACCCATCAAAAGTTGCCCCATATTTATTTGATGATAGCGAAGGATACACAAAGATACGTGAACTTGAAATTATTGAAAATGAAGGAATTTCATCTGAAGCCTTTTATCATACCATACGGGAACTTTTTAATGAAACCTATGAGCTAGTAAATCTCCTAGAATCTGCTAACAATGAAAGAGCTGACTAAACTAACGGTGATGAGCCAATGGGATTAAAATCTACAAAAGAGATAGTAACACAACTAAGGAAGTTTTTTGACCCAAGCCTACTATACTCCCATAGAGTTGAGATTAGGGGAGATAGTATAGTATTATTTGAACGCTCAAATAACGCTAAGTTGAAAAAGCTTATTATAAAAGATATCCCCGTCTCTAGTGAAAATATAGTGCCATTCCATGTCTCCAAAGACACAGTATATTTTTTTAAGAACAAGGATAACTGTGAGACAGCAATTTTGCTCCTGTTCGAAAATAATGGTAATCATCAGCTTTATATAATTTTACCCGAAATGAAAAGTTCTATCAAAAAATATAAAAAAGCAATAAAACAAATTATAAATACCGCTCTTTTTGTAGTTATGATTTTAAGATTTATAGAAGTAGATGTACTTGATAACACTGTGGTTAGATGGTATGGAGTAGTGGGGATTAAATTAGATACAATCGACATGGACACTATTGTGTTGTCACGAACTGCAAAGAATATCAAAAATGTTGCTGATAACGAATCCAAACTCTTCGAAAAGCTTATCAAACGTGAAGAGTTATCTGTTGAACTCCCTTGGAATAACTCGTTAACGATAATAAAAAAAGGCTTTGTTTCAGAATCAGATACTGTGGAATTTTCAATTAAGGAGTTGATTTAAGTTGAAGGTTGAGGCGGTCAAAATGATAATCATAATGGACAACCACGGGCAATACATTCATAGAATTTGGAGAACTTTACGGTATCTAGGCGTTGAGGCAAAGATAATACCAAATACTACCCCTCTTGAAGAAATCAAGGCAATGAATCCAAAGGGAATAATTTTTTCAGGAGGACCAAGCTTGGAAAGAACAGGTAATTGTGAAGCTATACTCGAAAATTATGAAGACTTCAATGTTCCCATCTTAGGAATTTGCCTCGGTCATCAGTTAATAGCAAAGTATTTTGGAGGAAAAGTCAGAAGAGGGGAGAAAGCAGAATACAGCTTAGTTGAGGTTGAGATCTTAAAGGAAAATGACATCTTTAAAGGTTTACCAAGACATTTAAAGGTCTGGGAAAGTCATATGGATGAGGTAAAGGAACTGCCAAAGGATTTTGAGCTTTTAGCAAGGAGTGAGTTCTGTGAAGTTGAGGCAATGAAGCACAAAAAATTACCTATCTACGGAGTTCAGTTTCATCCCGAAGTTGCACACACAGAAAAAGGGAGTGAAATATATAGAAACTTTGCTGAGCTTTGTGGTGAACTTTAATTTTCTCTTTTTAATTTACAATAGTAAAATAGAAAACCTTTTAAAGTTTCCATTCTTACTCTTTTTAAAAGTATTAACGAGGGTTTGAGATGGGTTACACTATCTACTACAAAATAAAATTTAGAGACAGAAAAAGAGCTGCAAAAGTGATAAAACCAATTTTAGAAGAGCTTGGTTTCACTGTGTATGAAAAGGACACGGAAATATCAATAAGACCACCAACTAACTCCGTGGAACCAATGAGAATTGAAGAAAACGAATGGCTTTCTGTAAAAACTTATAAACGGCAGCCTTGGACTGGGATTTATAAGCTACTGTTAGTCTCGCTTTCCTCTTTTGCCTCTGTTGAAGCCTTTGATGATGAAGGTTGGTCACTTAGATAAACCTCAATTATCTTTATTGGTACCGCCCCTCTAAATGCCCTTTCCTCAACTAAAACTTTCACAACTCTTCCGATTTCTACGTCGGGAACCTTATCAACCCAGTACTCTCCAGGCTTAACGTTCGCTCTTATATCCTCATGGACACTGATTTTAACCGCATTTTCTTTAATCTCCTCCACAATGCCATAAGTCCAATCTCTGCCATATCTTGATTTGAAATAGAAGCGGAATATCACGACTGCTACAAATATCACTCCAAGGTATGTCAAAGAATATTTAATGTCCAGGGCAACTTCTTTCAGCACCATGTATCCTAAAAATGCCAAAAAGCCTATTGCACTAACAGAATAATAGAACATCTGGTAAGGCTCAAGCTCAATAAAAAATTCTCCATATTTTCTGAATATCGATCTCAAATACATGAAGTATACAATTGTTAATGCCATAAGATACAGCTTCTTTGGCAAAAATACCGTAATAAGCAGAGATAAAACAAGATATGAGACAAATGCAAGCTGAACCTTTAAAACAAGCAGCTCATGAACTGTAACTTTTTTCTTGATTAATAATCTATCAAGAAATTTAAAAGATGGAGGATTTTCCTGAGGCATTGGGTTTATGATAGCTTTGATCTTTTTTCCTATTGTCTCTACAAGCTCACCTACCCGATAAAACAAATCTTCAATGTTCATTTTATATCACCTTTGCAATAAATCTCGAGCTCCTTGGGTTCCAAAAATTGCTACAGCTGTTTGGTTATCAAGGAAGAAGTTCTCATCAATTATTACGTCGCCAGCGGATATTCCATACACTTTAAAGCCCTCTTTTTTGGCGGTATTATCGTTTTCAAAGTAGTATTTGAAGAAGTAATAATCGAAACATGTCTGCTTATCCAATTCAATACCTGTTCCATTTATCAGCATTGAAAGTCTCGTGTCCTTTGTTGGAAGAACAAAGCTGACGAGACCAATTGGATGATGTTTACCGTTGTAAGAGATGCCAAGCATGTCCTGTGTTTCATTCGCAAGCTTTTCATAAGCCTCATGATTGCTCATGCTGCCCTCCAATCGCTCGAAAAACGAAGGGGCATTGTAAATGCCAAAGTAGTAGCCATTTTCAAGGCAGCTCACAAATGGCTGGATGTCGTAGGCTCTGGCAGGGCTGAAGACCAGAGAAGAGGGTTTTTCCTCAAGGGTACTGAATGAATACGTTGGATTAGTTGAGGAATACCGTCTAACGATTATATAATCGAGGTATCCATTACCTTTATCGTTATGCCATCCAAAGAACCAATAACCTGCTTCGTGATAACACCACTCTATTCTATGTTGGCCGCTGGGAATTATTACGGTTTCCCTGCTCCAGTTAGCGTAGTCTGTTCCTTCTATTACCTTTTCTCGTATTCCATCAAGTAAGAATTCAAGTTGATCTTTTGTGAAAATACCCTCACCATCTGATTCCAATCGCCACCAGAATGATATTTGACTCTCTCCAGGTAAGTTTAGGTTTTTGTATATACAGGCTTCCTCATTGGGGTTAATATTTTCATTTGTAACAGCATATCTACCCTCATATGAATTTGTTGTAATAATCCATCCTCCATTTCCAGAGAAGCTCCAACCATTCAAATTTCCATCCTCAAAGTCCTCATACAGATCAAACACATCATTCGGATTACCCTTATTCCCTACCACAGAGGGATCATAATACAGTGATACAATATTACCTCCAGCCGTTAAATTAACCCTAATCCAGAGAATCGTTGAATTTGGACTCCACTCTTCAATCCAATATTTTAATGGTCCAGTACAGTCTTGATAGTATATCTCCATTTGGGGGGGATTTGGAAGTGAGGAAAAGACGGAGGTAAGATTTATTTTAAGCTGGTATTCAGTAAGAGGCTGAGGGCTATTTATTGTAATGTTAAGTCTGTAAGGAAGCTGTGAGCACCAGGAAGTCTGACCAACTTGCTGAAGATCAAACACTAAAACACCAACATCGCCATTCTCAAGAATATCTATGGGAGACACCTCAATCCCACCAATTGTCGTATTCATTATGTATGAACTATCTTTCCAGATGTGTGTTGCATTGTAACTAATATCCTCTCCATAAACTCCCGTCACAATTGGAATATCGCTCTCTCCCGTCCCATTTAAAACTTTAATGGGTTTCTTAACGAGCTCGGGATATGAATATTTACATGCTCTAATTATCCTGTGGTAAAAATCATCCGTTTCTCTCGCAATGAACGCATCCTCGATGCCTTCAAGGCTTATTATTGTTGTTGCATTTCTATTTTGGGGTAGAGCCCCTTCATAGATCACAATGCCAGAGCTGTCTGTTATCCTTATTCTTGGAATTCTGGCAGTTACAGCTATACGAAACGAGTCTAAAGGTGCAACTGTAATTGAAATGTTGTTTAAGATTTCATTTATGGAGGGGGAAACATAGTATCCCTGCTCCCTTAGGCTTGAAGTAATGTTTTCAAGCCATGCCTTAAGGTTCTGTTCATTTGATATACCCACTCTGGAATACCCGTCAAGAATCAAGTTTGCTATAGTTTCATTTGCCATTTCTCCTCTAATAAAATCCGTGGTTGCAACGTATTCTGTTGTGGCAATCAAAGCCCTTTTTGTTGAAATTTCCAAAGCCTTTTGAAAATCCATCTCGAGGTATGAAATCACTCTATATGTTCTCTCAGCTTGAACCCTCTCGCTTTGTGCTTGAATTATTTGAGAGGAAATATCTTCATAGGTAGCCAAGAGAAGGAGCATCGGGATGAGAAGTAGCAGAACGAATGAATTAAGCAAAAATCCTCTTCTCATCATTATCCTTCCCTCCACACTCTGAGTGTTATTGTTATAGGTTTGTAAAGTGAGGGCACATTTTGGATGGGTATCACATCCGAAATGGTCGATTCAAGCTTAATTGGAATTACCAGAGAGCATCCATTTTTATCCCGACCACCAAGCTTTTTAAACAACCTAACTATCGCATCATCAAGGGCATACTTTTCTGGATAAAGCTCATTAATTGTAATGTTCCTGTATTTTATATTTGTCTCGTAAGGAATATCAATCAGCAAGCTATCACTTTTAATATTCCCATTTATATCCTCATAATAATAAGTGAGATTGTAGCCAGTGTATTCTGGATATCCTTGAAGCAGATAGGGGAAAGTGTTTCCATAGGGTACGTAGCTATCAAGCAGAATTAAGGTTTCACCCATAGAATTATCTTTTGATATGTAGAAGCCCTGTCCAAAGTGCAGAATAAATTTGTTCTCTCCTGGTGCCATGGTAGGTTGTATTATTGAGTTATCGTTTGCCCTGCTCCATATGCCATAACCCCAGTGATTGAAGACTTTTAAAAGTCCTCTATTTGGAGTACATACACTCCCATGACAGTATAATGTTTCTTCGCCAAGTTCATCATTGTATATACTAACCTGCTGGGAAGGGTCGGTGCTTTTAAGCTTATTCCAGAAGTAGGGAAATTGAAACTTTGTATAAACTGGAGTAACGTTCGGAAGGTTCCAGCTCCATGTAATATCAGTACACCACTCATCCCCATTGGGGCAGGTAGCGGATTCTACTTGGGGACTTCTAGTTAGGCTTATCGTGTGAATAGTATATGATGGTGTCTCGTAGTCAATATGAACTGTGGAATCATTCCCTATCAGATGGAATCCTCCCCCAATGTGGGGGAACTTCTCGGCAAGGAACAACGTTGACGACTCATTATTGTACAATACCCCATACTCATAAGGAGATACCACTTCCTCATAATCTTTCAGACCGATGCTCAGAATAAGATAGAAGTACTGATTGGTTAGATTTTCATAAGTTAATCCAGCGGAGTTTAAAGCTGCTTTAATCTCCGAATCGCTCCACTGAAGGGTTACATTCCCAGATACCGTTTTTCTGCTCACGTTTATTATCCTATCAAGCACCCGGATTCTGAGGGTAACATTAGTGGTTGTAGAAACATTTATGTGGACCCTTACATTCATGCTGGTTATGTTGTAAGGGATAAACACAGCCTTCTCCACCTGAGTGGGGTTCTCGGTTTCAACATCAGGGAAGTTGAAGTCGTGGACAAACTCGTAGGTCTTGAACTTCGTTGTGTTGTACACGTAGATTAGGTGGGAGGAACCAGAGTC
>CAZTOS010000033.1:0-9542 GCA_964615185.1 uncultured Thermococci archaeon | reverse complement strand
ATAATACGGATAACTCAGCACAGCATCACTCATATAAATATACTCGTCCTGCTTCGTTATCTGAGCAAGATAAAGCCTTGCCATGTACCCTCTCGGAGTTTGATTATAGGCATACCCACTCAAAATCAGTGTTGCAGGTGCTATGTTTGGAACTTCTGAGGGATTACTCCCAACTTTTCTTAAATATGGACTCGTGTAGTTGTTTATCATGAGCTCATAGTTGTATCCAGCCAGAGTTCTGTTGAGAACGTACCCAAGTATTATCTCAGCTTTCTGCCTTAGATTTGCAGAGGGATATATGAGTTCAGTAGCCCAATAGGTGGATACTATATCTAATGGAGACATATCTGGAGAGACAAGGGTCGTGTTCAAGGTTCCATCAGCAAGCCACTCTTGAATCTTCTGTGGCGGCACAAGTTCTTTTAAACTGACAGTTCTGAGAATGGTCAGCGTATCTTCCGCTATATACTTTTCCTGTTCCCTCATATACGTGGTGTACGTATTAACATTATTCTCTATGATCGCTACGGCGGATACGAATATCATTACCAAGAGCAGTGAAAGTAAGGCATCCAGAGTCAACACAAACCCCTTTCTTCTCATCTGTCATCCCACACCCATATCTTTAATCTGCAGGATTCCACTCTTGGCTCTAATATACTCCCCAAATTCCAAGTTAAGTTGATAGAAAGTTTATTGCCTTTAAAAGACGTGAGATATAGTTCCGCTATGTCAGCATTCGGGAAAACATCACTTAGTGGTATCATTAAGCCATTATACTTCTCTACTATTCTATCATTCTCAACAATCACAGCCTCTGTAATGTTCTCAAATTTATACACAAACACACCTTTTATTGAATTCCCATTAACAGCTAAAAATGAAGCATTTGCATTAGTACCAACCAAAGTTACATTGAGATATGCATAATCAGGAACACTAAGCTTCAGCCTTCCTATTATTATTGGCTCTGTTCCATTAAAAGCTGAAGTTAGTGTTAAATTACTCTTATAAACCCTCCTCACCATTGGTAGAGTTCTTTCAGCTACTTCCACCCATTGAGAGCTGTTCATTGAAATTAAAGCATCGCTATAGGTGTATAAACTACCATTTGGTGCATAAATTGTGTTGTTTATCATGATTATTCTAAGCGCGGGATCTGTTACATTTGAGACTGGAGTGAACGTATACGTCAGATTGACATTTTGAGGTGCATAAGCTTTAACTTGAACGTAAACTCTCCCTATTCCAGTTAATTGAAGCTGACATGTTGTTGCTGTGTTGTATCTCAACTGCAAGTTCGATCCAGCATCAATAATTTCAACAGTTACAGCAGAGTTGGATGGAATTGTTCCTAAAAGAGTTTCTCCGGAGTATACATAAACCGTTTCGAGAGGTACAAATTCAACAATATCACCAGGATTTAATTCAATACTTCCAGTAGGTGATGACAAAGGTTCTCCATTAAGTATAACAGAACCACAAACTACATCAAAAGGGGAGTCTCCACTATCTGAAAGCTTAAAATTAACATTGTCATTTGGGGCCCCAACAACAATATATACCCCTGTAATTGGAAATCTACTTGTGCTGATAGAATACTCTCTTAGATATATATCAAGCATAAAATCCTTTCCAGAACTCAGATTTCTTAAACTGTCTATAACCGATAAATCCCTATTTTGGATTCTTTCTTTAAGTTCTGCTATCTTGTTATAGTCAATTGATGAAGGATAATTAAGGGAAACCAATCCAAGCATCCGAATCTGGCTATTAGTTACATCCCAATCTTTTGGATATCCCGGGCTTTTTGTCAGAATATCCAGCATATTATTGGCAACATTTGCCCTATCATACCATGTCACTAAGTTTGTAATTTCAGCTTTTATCATATCATTTGTATTTATAACTACCCCAATAATCATGACAACGATTACAAGAGAAAGCAAAGCATCTAAAGACAATACTTGGCCCTTTCTCATTTTTCTACCCTCACGACAATATTCACTGCGGTATCCCCATAGAACAGAGTTCCATTTGAGAGAGTCCGATTTGTCGTCATATTTAAGTCATGCACAATAAAACTCCTAACTGCAGAAGCTAAAGTCTCATTGTCTATTGTAGAGTAAGGGGTTGTTAAAACGACAACTACTGTTATAGTGTCATTAGTTTGGGAAGTTTCAAGCTTAAGTACCCTTAAATTTGGGTTGAGCCCATTCAATGTTTCAAGGATGGGATTTAGGGGAGAATATCTTGGATCGTTGGAAAAGACACCTAAGTTAAGGTAATCACAAGCACGAGAAGCAGAAGCTCTAACATAAGCAACCACCGAGGTTAAAGTATTCTCCTCAAAATAAGACGGGACAACTAATGCAATACTCACAAGGATTATGCCTGCAATGAGCATCATCTCAAGAGCTGTTTGGGCTCTATTTCTCGACTTTAACATACAACATCCCTTCAGTTGAATTGTAATAAGCAACAATCCAGAACTCTTCACTACTGTTAAGCACTAAGGTTGAAGTATAAAGGGGAACTGTTGAGTTCCTAATAATCCAAAAGTTTCTGCCATTAACCGTCGCGTTTACTATTATCTTATTTGTTGTACCATTGAATATAATCCCGATCCTTCCACCATTTAAATCTGGGGCAACTTCCCTTATTTTATATCCCTCTCCAATTGCATAAACTTTGGCAGAATGATCAACAAGGGTTGCAGAGAAAAGTCTAAGTTTAGTAAAAGTATCGAAATTTTCAGAATGGCTGATTTCACTGGTGGCTAAGTATGTAAGATTTGTGATAGTCACCATTACAAGTAAAACTGCAAGTAGAACATCAAGACTCAGCTGCGCCCTCTTCATTTTCATCCACCAGGATCAATGTTTATCCTAAGCTCTCCACTTGTAAGATTGAATGTCCAACTATTACCATTTCCTGGAATCCATTCCACCACTATCACAATATTACTTGGCATCTGGTCTAAATTATTTATTAGGATACCATTTAATGTTGTGCCATTATATGTAACAGATCCAGAGGGCACAAATGTCCCATTGAGTGTTAAATCTGCTTTGTATAGGGACTGTGTCCAGAAGGCATTTTTAGAGACGCCAGTGCTCTCCAATATTGGATTTGCACTGTCCACGATCCCTACGTATGCCCCATTGAGGTACGTTATGAATAATTGAGGAGATCCGCTTAAGTTAAAGGCCTTCTCAAGGTAATTAGCATCGTTGAGATACCTAAGAGTCACGTATGTGGTAGCTTTTGAGCCTGGGCCCTGAGCGTAAACTTGGGAGATTGTGTTTGAAATAGAATTGGCAAGGTTCTTGGCTTCCAAACTGATCTGAACTCTAAGAGCTCCGGCTGCTTGAGAATTTTGAGTAAATGTTATATTATTGATGGAGTATGCTAACAGGATAAGCATTATCCCGAATATCAATGCAAACTCCAATGATATTTGCGCTTTTCCCATTTTCACTCTCACTATTATCATTAAGAAGTAAAGCAATATTTAACAATTTTCATTCAGCATTGGTCATATTTTCCTCAATTTTGACTACCGCAAAAATGCTTGAACCCGTTTTCTTTGTTACAAGCCCAAAATAATCGTGACTAAACACCTTAAATTTGTATTTTGTACTATCCAGTTGATGTTTAGAAACAAGTTCCTTAAGCTCATCTATAAAGAACTGGGTGAGCTGATAGTATGTAAAGTCAATTTTCTCCTTTTTATATGTATTAAGAAGTGCCAGAGCTGGAAGAACACTAAGGCCTACTATGAACCACGGGGCATTTAAAAATACAGATAGTACAACAGAAAGTACAGCAAAAAGAACAACGCCTAATGCAATAAGAGTCAGGGACCTCTTGGTTTTCTTTAAATATCTAACCCTATCTTCCCATATACTCAGCAATGCTGGATTGTAGAAATCAAAAGCTGTGTGCCTCTTTCCCTTTGCTATTCTTTGTCTAATCAAATCATCCCAGTCATCTTGATAGTAAATTATCTCACCCCTGTTTTTAGCTCTCTCAGCATCAAGAGATGAAATTATCCTTATCATATCCTCGGCACTTTCATGAGCTATGTGAGAGTAAACTTCCTTCTCATTGAGTTCAAGTGCAACTTCCACTGAGTCTTTTATCTCACTCATTCTATCTCACCTGGATATACGTCATCAAAATCAGGTAAACCAGATAGTAATTCCTGTTTTTTAATCTCTGCTTCTTTTTTTGCTTTCATAAACGACTGAGCATAACGTTTAGCTGTCAAGATTATGTCCTCTATACTCTTACTTTCATATATCCCACTCAGAAGGGTCACCACCTCAACTTCCCTTTCTCTGGGATCTGGATAGAATCCTCTGAATATCTGTTTTCCTTTAATTTTTTGAGTAAGATAATCCAGCGCATCAAATATCTCATCAGCTCTCAGAAGTTCTGGAGGTCCATGAATTGCAATCAATCCATACAGTGCGGATTCTATGTTTGCATCAAGATACAGCCCTTCATTTTCAAAGGATTTGAGTATCAGGCGAGACAGACTCTTTACTTTGCTTGCTTCTGCCTTTGCATATCCTATAGTTGCAAAGCTTCCAAATGCCTTAAGTACAAATTTCAAGTCACTGGCATCTAAGGTTTGTTCCCCAGGAACGTCTATTAATGCCAACAAAGAGGCTATCCTTTCTACAATTGTATAGTTGATTCTTTCATATGCCCTACTTATGTCAACACCACTCTCTTTGAGCTTATTATTATCTATCGCAATTATTGAATCAGCAAACTTTGAAAGTTTATCAATTGTTATAGCAGCATTTATGGTAGGTCTTATGCCCTCCTCTTTTAAAGGCAGGGCACCTATAGCTACAACTAACGAGTCAGGATATTCCTCTTTAAGGGCTTCAGCTAAAACAGGTGTCCCTCCTGCCCCCGTTCCTCCTCCAAAACCAAAGGTTAGAAAAAACACATCCACATCCTCATATCCAATAGCTAATCTAATTTTTCGCATTACCAAATGGAGATCCCGTTTCATGGCTTCTCTTCCAAGCACAGGATTCGCATTGACTCCTTTCCCCCCAGTTATGCTTTCTCCAATTAGAATTCTGCGCTCTTGTGGAATATGCCTGAGATACTCTAAGTCACTTTTTGATGTATTTATTGCCAGTGATTCAAAGTCAACTAATGCAAACAAATCAGCTATTTTGGTTCCGCACTGACCAATCCCTATTATTAGAGCTCTCACTATTAGGTCACCTCATAAATTTCACATTTAGGTCTTCTAAATCAACAATTCCATTGTGATTTTTATCCTCATAGGTCACAATTAGTGCATTTCCTTTGAGATATTTTACTAATCCAGAATCAAAGAGCTTGACTACAACATTGCTAAGGTTCTTTTCATAAAGAACAAAGAGTATGTATCCCGTCTCAGTTTTCCCTGGGATCAACATTACTGTGTTATCTAATTCATATCCCTTTCCATTTATGTATACCTTCCCACTTTTGACTTCAAGTTTGAAATATGGGTTATACTTAGTAATATTGAAGTCAGAGAAGTTAGCAAGCACAATATAGTTAGCATTCCCGAATCCATGAAACTCCTCAATTGAAACATTTGCTGTTTCAAATAGCATATTAATTGACTCTTTGATCTTCTGAGCAGTTTCATTTCTGTTATCAGTATATACAATGTAAAATTTCTGTTCTGGTATCAATCTTACAACATTATAGAGATTAATTTTTGATACAAACCGAAACTGTGAAAGAAACAGCGTAGCTAAGGCTGAATCAACGATATTGTTCCTCCACATGCCGTCATGTTTCTTGTCCAGTAACCAGGAGAAAGTTTCTTCTCTGTAATCGTATCCAAATTTTAATAGTAATTCAGTTGCCCTTGTCGTAAGCTCAACAGTTGGCTTTTCTTTATATTGGAACACGCCAAATAGGTAATGTTCTTTTATATTTGCCCACCCACCATCTTCTGTTCTCTGCTCAATAAGCCACTTAAGATGGGGCTCCAGCTCATTTTTTGTCGAAATTGGTGCCAAAGCTTCAAGAACTTCAAGCGTAACAGAAACTTCGGGCGGAAGCATATAGGAATAAAACCCGGTATCTATATAAGTTCCCCATCCTCCTTTAGAAATTGAAAGCAACCACCTTTTTGCTTCCTGAATTTCACTGTCATTTGACGGAACTCCAAGTGCAAGAAGAGACTTAACTGCCAGAGCGGTATCATATGGTTGGGGACCCAAAAAGTTCCCCCATTTTCCCGTGTCAAGCTGAATGTTCTTTATAAGTTCTATGTTCTCTTTCTTCTCAGTTTCATTCAACATATTAAATTTAAGAAGTGTCAAGAGGGTGTAAACATAAGGTGAATATATTTCACGATTCTTTTCAGCGATTAACTTATCTTCTTCGTATTTTGCCCTTACCCATTCCAATCCTTTTTCAATGCTTGGATCCCTGAAGTAACATAATCTAAGGGCTTTTAATGCATAATATGTTGCTTTTTCATTCGAAGGGAAGCCATAAGAATAACTCCAGCCGCCATCTGGATTTTGAGCATTCTTCAAAGCTTCACAAGAGGTTTTAAATGGGTTTTCAAGTCCTCCACTTAGCTTATCACTAACAAGGGCAAAGCTCAATGTGGCATAAGATGATGCTTCAAAGAGATGACTCTGGGCAAACAATCCAGAACCGTCAGTCCAGTAAAAAGCAGACTCTCCATGCTTTAAAGATTCCAAAATTAAAAGTGCTTTGACAACATCAAAGTTCACATCTTCATAAGCCACGAGGGCATAAGTGAGCAGAGCTCTATCACTTACACTTAAATTTCCGGAGCTAAGTGCTGTCTTTATGTCATCTATAAGTTTGATATCCACATCTTTTCCAACGCTTTTAAAAGCCAGTAACTTTAGAGCCAGTGCTTTATACTTGTCAATCTTGTAATCCTCCATGTAATTAAGAGATCTTTCAATGTAGGGATGATTCACTCCAAATCCATTTTCTCCCAAAGCCCAAACCGCCATAACTGTTGGGTAAAACTCTGGCTCCGTTTCAGGAACATATCCCCAACCGTTACCTGAATAAGAATTCAGTAAAAATGAAATACCATCATCTATTGAATGGAAAATTTCTGAATATTCAGGAGTGCCCTTTTCATAGAGATTAAGTGCCTTTTTTAGCGCAATAACTGCATAAGAAGTGTCAACAACGCTACTCACACTCCCTTTAAAATATCCCCACCCTCCATCAGGATTTTGCCATGAAATTAACAAATCAGTAAGTGAGGCGACATCTTCATTAAGGTTATGCTCAACCCTTCCCTGAGCTGCAGCTAATGCCATTATTACCAAACTTATATCCCGAGTTGTGTTAGCTAACCCATCTATTTTTGTTAAAAACTCAACAGAGCCGTCTAATATCGGTTTTGCAGCAACAGCTCCATATGAGGTTATCATGAGAATGATCAAAATAAATGACATTACATGCCTCATCTTTAACATTCCCCAACATAGTAATGTTTTCCAAAAATAAATAAGCTTTTCCAAAATAAAGACCAAAACAAAGAAGTTTTATCCAAAAGTTAATGTTTTATAAAGCGCCCTTCTTTGCTTATGTCATCCCTCATTATTAACACTACTCTGCTTGGCTGGTATTCATCTTCAATGTGATATCCGGGTAAGTATTTGACTAATTCTTCAGCAAATGCTTTTATTTCTTCATGTTTGGGCATGTTATTTATAGTTAGACGGTTCCTTGAGAAGCCCACGAACATATAAGCCTTAGCTTCAACGAACATTGGCTTAGCTTTCATTATTAGCTCTGCATAACCCTTTGGATTATGCATATTTTCGTCCTTGACAAGAGTTAACCTTATTACAGTTCTCGTTGACAACTCTTTCATTAACTCAAGGGTTTTGATTATTCTCTCCCATCCGTCTGGAATCATTGGAATGTTAACCCTGTTGTAGGTTTCAATATCGGGAGCCGTCAAAGAGACGTAGAGTTGTGTTGGTAGCTTGTCATCTTTGATCAGTTCCTCAAGCCTTTCGGGAACTGTTCCATTAGTAACTATGAAGGTAGTAAAGCCTCTCTTGTGAAACTCTTCAACTAAATCCCCCATGTAAGGATATAGCATCGGCTCACCTGAGAGGCTTATTGCTGCATGCTTAGGTTCCATGGCTTCCTCAAGCTTTTTGACGTTTATCTGATCCTTTACTCCCCAATAACCGCTAAGTAATTTTCTCTGTGCTTTTATGCTCTCCTCAACGATGAACGCTGGGTCATCCCATGGCTGTGGCAGCTCTGTTCCTAAAAAGCCTTCCATTGGACGCCAGCAGAATATGCAATTGTGAGTGCACCATGCCAAAACTGGGGTCATCTGCAGGCATCTATGAGAGTGAATGCCATAAAACTTCTGCTTGTAACAAACCCTATTGTGCTTTATACTTTCCTTTAACCAGTGGCATAGCTTAACCCCACTATGCCTACCAACAAGAGCATAATGGTGCTTTTTAAATAGTCTCGCAATCTCCTCGGGCATATTGGGTTTTACATTCCCCATTTTAGGCTCACCTAAGAGGGAGTAAAAGAGGGTGTTTAAAAATTTTTGCAACACAACTTTGGTCATTTAACTTTATAAACCACCAAGTATTTTATCGTCGAAAAATAGTTCGGCAATTAACAAAAAGTTTAAAAACAGTAAAGATTAGTGGCAACTATGTTGAGCCATATGAAACCCACTTTAATCATCAAAACACGTGAAAAGGAGTTCAAAATTGAGTTCTTCGAAGAGAATTTTGACTCCGAGAATAGACCAAAAGTCAAATTTATCCAGGAAGTTAGGAGAATTCACTTAGCTTAGCTGTGATAACAACAATTTCCTCAAAAAAGTACCTCTCCTTTGCGGTGATCTCTGCCTTAAAACCCATTTTTGTGAGCTTTTCTATGGTTTCATCAACACCTGTTATTGATGACTGAACTATTTGAACCATACCATTTGGTCTCAAATAGCCTCTAACTTGACTAATAAATTTATTAAGAACTTCTCTCCCCTGCTTCCCACCAATTAAGGCCAAGTCAATTGGTTCCTTTAACTCTTTGGCTTCCCCCGGCAGATAAGGGGGATTAAAAACTATTATATCAAATTTTCCTTCAACATTTTCAAACAAATCACTCATGCGGAACTCAACGTTTTTTATCCCATTAATTTTTGCATTCTCTCTGGCCAATTCAACAGCAATCGGGTTAATATCAACTCCAAGAACAAATTTTGCTTTTTTTGCCATTAACAACGCTATTATCCCAGTTCCTGTTCCAATGTCTAAAGCAATATCCCCTTTTCTGACCTTCAGATGTTCAGCTAACAGAAAAGTGTCTTCAGCAGGCTCATAAACCTGAGGGTGGAGTTTTAGCTTGAGACTTTTATAGTAAAGAAAGACCATCTTAACCACAATAGAAATTTAGAGAAAAGAAATCACTTCTTCCACTCAGTGTAGCCACATCTTCCGCAACTCCAGCGATCCTTGTGGTTTGCCATG
>CAZTOS010000032.1:0-23833 GCA_964615185.1 uncultured Thermococci archaeon | reverse complement strand
CAGTCGAATGCTCCCTTAATACAGAAGGCGGGCTATAGCCCTCTCGCCTATCTCTGCTTTAATAGGGATGTTGATAATATCAGAACTCCTCCTATCACTGTTCTGACAGTAGAAACTAACGCTTTTTAATCCGTCCCTGTACAGAAAGAGCGCAAAAACAGTGTGCACAGCTACTAAAATTCCAACGGCAAACCAGTTAATCTTTCCAACGAATATTTTACCGTAGAGGACGAAAGGAATCAGGATTACAGAAGATATAAACAGCTGAACAAATGTTACTATGTCACTTTTCACTTCTTTTAAAAACCTACCCAGATTCGGAATCATTGCATAGAAAACTGCTGCTATGAGTGCGAATACGGCTCCTACAAAATCTCTGTTTTTCAAAATTCATTTTTGCTCGCTCATTATTATAATCAAGCCTAAAAAGGCTATCAGAATCAGTAAAAATTGAAACTTCAAGATTTTTCTTTAAGAAACTTATGCTGAAATTAGAATACCAAGTTTGGTATCATCACTAACCTTCTGAAGTCAAGATTTACCTTTTATGCTGAACAAGGGTGCTAAAATTAAAGCTCCTAATGTGACCCTTAATCCATTTAAATTTATGAACCTTGCAAAAATCCCAACACTTCCCCAGATTAGCATTGAGACTGTTATTTTAATTCTCCCTGAAATTTCCGTTCTCTACTCACTCTTTAGCTCATTATTCTCGAGCCATTCTTCATATGCTTGTTTGACCTCTTCTTTTCTGAACTTTGGCGCTGCATCTCTAAATGGATTAAACTTTTCAAGCTTCTTTTCATTGCTTCCGATATAAGTTGTGATTAACCCTACTTTGGAATGAAGACTTGAAGGAACTCTTAGAATTCTTTTAACGTCAACTGTAACTCTACCATCGAAGTATGCTTTTGAGAATGTAGTTGATAATGCAAAGAGTCTAAGGAGAGTTTTATACCCTACACCTTGTGGAAAAGCCGTAAGTCGTGCCTCTTTAACGAATCCTTGGTAGATTTTTTCTTTGTTGTTCAGAATCAAATTAATCTGCCTTTTGTTTAATCCAATGTTTTTGAGATGATTGTATCTAACACGCATTATAAAGTATCCAAAGCGAAGGCGGAACACTCTGAAGTAGCCAGAGGACAACATTATCCTCTTGCTTTGGACGTCCTCAAATGTAACCTCCTCAGCCGAAGATATATATGCTAAAATTTTCTCTCTTGCCTTAGAATCAAGTTCAAGCGCCCACTCATCGAGCACCCTTATATGATACCCTCTACCGGAGTATATAATGTGAATATTTTCAAATCCAAAATCCTCCTTTAAAACGATTAATGTATCCTTTGCGAGCTCTTTGGCATCCTCTAAGCAAATTGGACAAACAGTTCCACTTTCATGGTTACATCTCCTTAAAGGTAAATCTTTGGCATCTATATCAAAAACAAGCTCTGCTCCAAGCCATCCGCTCATCTCCCTGGGCTCTTCATAAAGTGCAACACTTGAGAATATTGCATAAGGTGCAGTTGCTCTAACGTAATCTTCTAAATCCCTAACGTCATGGAACACATTTTTTCTATCGCTTGGACCTTCACCTGTATGGTCAAAGCCGAACTCTCTATTTTCGAGGGTATTTATAATAAATGATGGGAGCTTTTTAGCGCTCCATTCCTTTGTGTAGTAGAGCTGTCTCTCTTTCTTTGTAACTTCCCTGAAAAGCTCACTCATTTCCATCCTCTCCTTGACTCTTGCTCTCTAAGTACAGCTTTCTTAAATAATAAGTGAGGGGATTTTTGATATATTTGCAATCCTTATCTGGTTTGCAGAGCTGAGGTGCATTTGCCCTAATTTTTGAACAGTTTGGTGGGAAATACCAAGTGGAGGTGCCGCTGTCTTCCAATCTGGGCTTTGAGGTGTAGCCAAACCCAAGGTGATACCATATGTTTTTGATTTCGTTTGGCTGGTCTTCAAAAAGCGGAGGGGAACAGCGATTTCCAGCTTCAATTATTACTGGTAGGATTTCTTTTTCAATTATACTCAGGTCTTTTATGCAGTCTTTGATTCTCACATTTTTACTTGGAGGATTTGGACATATTCTGGCATAGCTCAGGAATGATGTTAACAGAACAGTTATAGCATAGTTTCTTAATCCACTGGGGACTCCTCCGAGGGCGATTTTAATACATGGAGGAAACAAGTCAAATCTTAATGGCTGAGCACTTGTTTTACCCGTTCTTTCAATCTTTTTCTTAAAGCATTCCCTTGCAATTTCACTTAATCGGTTATAGAGCTCAAGGTAGTAATGAGGGAGCTCATCTCTGAGTTCATACAGTAAATTGACAGCTTTTTCAAGATTTCTTTCAAAAGATTTCTTCCAGAGGTTTATGACTTGATCTCTATTTAGATACGCATATCCTTTCCTGATATATACAGTTTTTAAACTACCTTCATTTAAACTGAGAAACTCTTTTAGCTTGATTTTATACTTAAGGGCAAGTTTTTCTTTATCTTCTGGAGAAATCTCACTGTGAAGTCTCTTTTCAATTATTGTCAGATCCCTTTGAGGTATTTCATCCTCCGTTACCGGCTCAATATGAAGTGAAAGCTCTTCAAAATCTCTATTTTTTTCAATTCTGGTAAGGTAAATCTTTAGATTTGCTTCCTTTACAAGTTCCATTTCGAATCCATATGGAGAAAATGCAAGAGCTCCCAAAAGAGCATAGAATCCCATTATATCTTTCCAATCATTTGCATTTAAGATGTATTCGGGTACTATACCATCTTTTAACCAGTTTACTCGCTCTAATGCGAGATTTATGTCCAAATAATTGGGAATAACATCAAGGAAATTATTAATGTTCTCAAATTCCTTTAGCAATTCTTTTGCTCTTTTTCCAAAGGGATCAAGCATGACCTCACCTTAAGGAATTGTCAATTTTGATATTAAAACTCTTATGCTGTTAAGCAAGCAGAGTAATGTAGTACGTTCATTGCTTTCTTTTTTGTGGATATTCTTTAAACTTTGAAGAATTAGCAACGAGGGTGCAGAAAACAGAAAACTTCACTCCAAAAATTTTATATTGATTAATGGTCCAAAAATAAATTAGTCACAAAACAAAATAGGGGAAAGATAAATTTAATAAAAGCTGGATGGTATAGTTATCAATATCATTAGGTGATTAAGATGACTGAACCTTATGTAGTAAAAAGAGTTAAAAGTGGTATTCCTGGGTTTGATGAACTTATTGAAGGAGGGTTCCCCGAAAATACAACTGTTTTGGTAACTGGTAGTACTGGTACTGGTAAGACTACCTTTGGAGCTCAATTTGTATATAAAGGTGCAGAGGAATATGGGGAACCTGGAGTTTTTGTCACTCTTGAAGAGAGAGCAAAAGATCTTAGGAGAGAGATGCGTTCTTTTGGTTGGGATTTTAAAAAGTATGAGGAACAAGGTTTGATTGCTATTGTTGACGGTGTTAGTTCAAGTGTAGGTTTGCCATCAGAAGAAAGATTCGCCCTTGAGGATAAATTCAACATAGATAATTTCCTTCGGTATATTTATAGAGTAGTAAAGGCTATAAACGCAAAACGATTAGTAATTGATTCTGTTCCTTCGATAGCATTTAGACTTAAAGAGGAAATACAAATTAGAGAGGTCTTGCTGAGATTAAACACTATACTTCTTGAAATGGGTGTCACAACCATCCTAACAACTGAAGCTCCAGATCCAAATGCGGGAAGGATAAGCAAATATGGTATTGAGGAGTATATAGCCAGAGGCGTTGTAATTCTTGACCTTCAGGAGAGGAACATAGAGCTGAAAAGGTACCTGCTCATTAGGAAAATGCGTGAAACAAAGCATTCAATGAGGAAGTATCCATTTGAAATAACGAGTCATGGAATAGTTGTTTACCCAAGTGGAGAAATATACTGATTAATCTTTTTTAGAGTTATGTGGGGTGCTTTAATTTGATCCAAAATCTCTTTGAAATGCATGAAAAAATCGAAAAACGCGTGGAAAGGATTCCAACAGGAATAATTGATGATCTCATCATGGGGGGAATACCCAGAGGCAGTGTTATCCTACTTATAGGGGATCCGAAATCTGGAAAAACTACATTCATCACGCAGTTCCTACATACTCAGCTTACCATGGGATATCCTACAATTGGCATACTTGTCGATATCTCAAAGTATGAATTTATGAGTAATGCACTTGATTTTGGCTGGGATCTCATGCCGTATCTGGAAGAGAGCTTTTTCATACTGGATGCATATAGTGGTAGATTACGGGGTGCTCCAAGGTTTTCATTTGATGAGGCAGTCATAACGGACATAGCAGATACTACCCAGCTCATTAGTGCTATAAAAGATTTAACTCTGAAAATTCTCTCAGAGAAGAATCCTGCTATGATAAGTGGAGTAATCTCCTCTTTGACCCCTGTGTTTTTTGAAACCAATAAAAAACAAATATATAAATTTTTAGAAGACTTAAAGGAGCTTGCCCGTCAAAATAAGCAAGTTTGGATACTTGAAATGAATTCTGGAATTGAGGAGCCTCATGTTGAAATGATGGTTAAGGCAATTGTTGATGGAATAATTGAGATGAGGTTAATGGAAGAAAACATGACACTAAGAAGATATTTAAGAGTGTATGGTATGAGAAGAACAAAGCATGTTCTCTCTTGGGTGCCCTATGAAATAACAGATTCAGGAATTGAACTTCAGGTTTGAGGCAGTAGTTTGGTGCAACATTATTTGGACAAGATAGAAAACTTTTTAAAGTTTTAAATTTACTTTCTATCATGGTTAAAAAGAAAGTATCAACCATAGTATTGATTGTAATTACTCTTATCCATCTTGTTTTTGTGTACCATATTGGGCATCAGAGCGATATTAGCATTGATAATGCCAAAAAAGGAGATATCACAGTTTTCACTGGGCTTTGTGTTTATTCTAAAGGAGAGTTCAGCATAATTACTAATGGAATCGAGAGTGTTGTAATTTACAAAAATCTAAGTGAAGGTAAAGTGTACACAGTTCGGGGAAAACTGCTTAATACAGCTCAAAAAAGTATATACCCACTTGAGATAAAAGAGGGTAATTCTGAAAATTTAAATCTTACCTCTCTTTCTGGAACATATTGGGAAGATCACAACTGTTACATCCTAACACCTCAAAGAGTAAGGCTTAATAGGTGTTTGGATATTCCAAAGGGTATCGAAATTGAAGCTAAGGGCTTATTCTATGGGCATACGTTCTATCTTTTTAACTATACAGCTAAAAGATTTCTGGAAAAGCCTAAAGAGGGGTATCCATATCTTATTGTTGGAACAGTCATAGATAACAGAACCCCTTCCCTATTATGGACCGGAAGAGAGAAGGTTAGGGTATACCTTCCGTATAGGATGTCATTGAAACTTGGAGATAGAGTTAAAGTCTTGGGTATCGCCAAGTTATATTCCACACTTACCCTTTATGTTAGCAGCAGAAAAGATGTTGAAATCATTGGAAAAGCCGAAAAAATACCTATTGGAAAAGAGAGAATTGGGGATATAGCATATGGAACCTGCCAGATTATTAGAGCGGGAAGAGGATTAAGTTTAAACTGCACGCACTTAAAACTGTATTCATATTCAGCAAGAACCGGTGATGTGATTAGGTTTGAAGCTCTAAGAAGGGAAAATTCTCTTTTGTGTTTAAATTGTTCACTTGAGCTTCCAAGAGAGATGCTTGTGAATTCAATATGCGCACCCAATCGGAAGGGTATAATAAAAATTAAGGGAAATATCTCATGGGTAAAAATTTACAAAAATGGATTTGGTCTGGCAAATGTTACAAATAACGGTTGCTGGATTTTGATAAAGCTTAGAAAATCCTTAAATGTCGAGTTAAGAGTGAACCACACAATAATGGCTTTTGGAGTTTACACCGAATACAGAGGAATGCCAGCACTTGAGATATATTCGAGGGGAGATCTATGCTTGGAGAATTTTTGCTCGGAGTCTTAGCGGGAACAGTAACAGGGGCTACACCAGGTTTGCATGTTAATACGGTAGCATCTATGGTGCATGCCCTTAATAAATTCAAGGGATTTGGGTTCGTGATATTTGTGTATACCATGGGATTGATTCATACTTTTTTGGATCCAATACCCTCAACATTTTTTGGAGTTCCTGATGAAGACACATTACTGAGTGTTCTACCGGCTCACAAGCTGGTTTTAAAGGGAAGGGCACTTGAGGTTATCAATATATCTTTAAAAGCCAGCTCTTTAGCAGTAATTTTTGCATTTCTCTTTTTACCCCTTTACTTTATTTTGGCTCCGCAATATAATCCAAAAATCGGGAAGTGCTTTATATTGTTCTTGACTATTCTTTTAGTTTTAACAGAAAAAGGAATAAAGAAAGTTGTTGCTTTCTTTGTATTTTTAATCTCAGGGGTTCTCGGAATACTTATTGATTATTTGCCCCTTAGAGAGCCCTATTTCCATGTTTTTGTAGGATTGTTTGGAATTCCTACCATATTGTACTCTCTCTACAAAGACTCTGATACAATCCAGTTAGGACGTGATACCATTGAAATGAAAACATCATCACTGGTAGGTTTCTCTCTATTGGGCACATTTTTAGGGATGTTTGCTTCATTGCTTCCTGCTTTTACATCTTCTCAGGCAGCATTAATGGGAAGCTTTATATCAAAGGATGAGAGATCCTTTTTGACTATCTCATTTTCTGTGAATACTGCCAACTTCTTTTTCTCTCTCTTTAACTTTTACATAACCGGAAGGGCAAGAAATGGAATTATGGTTGTAATAAGAGACAGCTACTACAATTTAAGTTCTAAGGAGGTGCTAATCCTTATTTTATTGAGTATTTCAGCAGTTTCTTTTGTAAACATTTATGGGTTAAAATTAGCTAAAATTTTTGGTATCCTTGTTTCAAGTGTGAATTACAGAATTCTGAATCTTTTTGTGATGATGTTCATGGTTTCTTTGTCCTTTTATTTTGATGGATGGATAGGGATTTTGGTCTTGATGACGGCATCACTAATAGGGCTCTTTCCACTTTTGTTGGGTGTTAAGAGAACAAACTGTATGGGAGTTTTAATGGTAAAGATAATGATAAAGAATTAGAGAGACTTCCCTTTTAGAATTTTTTGAAATTCAGCATAGTCAGTAACTATTTTCACATTATCGAGGGTCTCAAAGTAGATTTTTTTGATTTTAACCTTTTTGGCACTTGTATATTTCATTTCAGGGGGATCATAAGAACCAAGTTCAACAATTTCGTCCTCAATAACATACGTTTTTAAATCAGGCTGTCCTACATACTTCCAAACCTCATAGAATACTTCTGGAGCAAGGTGAATTTCTCCCTCAATTTCTGTATAGTCTGCTCCAATATCTTCTAGAAACTCTTTTATAACTTCTAAGTTCATAGAACTCACCATTATATAATTCCATCTCAAGAGTTAAATATCTATCGCTTTAACTATTTGATGGTGGTAAAAATGGCGAGAGTTTATGTTGATGCTCAAGCTTCACGAGCACTTCAAAAAGGTGCGATGATTATCTTCAAGAAGGGTGTTATTAGAACCGAGGGGGAGATAAAGCCCGGGGATATTGTCGAGGTGTATTCTCGTGGAGGAAAGTTCTTAGGTAAAGGATTTGCAAATCCAAACTCGAATATAATGGTTCGTTTGCTAACAAAAGAGAAAGATGTGGAGATTAACAAAGACCTCTTTAAGGAGAGAATCAGAAAAGCAAACGAATATAGGAGGAAAGTTCTCCGTTATGGCAACGTTTACAGGATGATTTATGGTGAGGCAGATTATTTGCCGGGATTAATTGTTGATCGCTTCAATGATATAGCCGCCCTCCAAATTTCAAGTGCAGGAATGGAGAGGTTTAAGCTTGATGTTGCTGAGGCGATAATGGAAGTTGAGCCAGAAATAGAGACCGTTTTTGAAAAGAATACAGGAAGGTCAAGGAGAAGGGAAGGATTACCAGAGATTGAGCGTGTATTGCTTGGTAAAGAAAAATACAGAACAATAATTGAAGAAGGACGGGCTAAATTCATAGTTGACATGCGTGGACAAAAGACTGGGTTTTTCCTTGACCAGAGAGAAAACAGGATAGCACTTGAAAAATATATCAAGGGTGGTGAAAAGGTTCTTGATGTTTTCACTTACACAGGAGGTTTTGCAATTCATGCAGCAGTTGCTGGAGCTGAGAAAGTGATAGCTATTGATAAATCCCCAAGAGCAATAGAACAGGCAAAGGAGAACGCGAGGATTAATGGCGTTGAGGACAAAATGGAGTTCATAGTGGGTTCGGCATTTCCTGAAATGGAAAAACTCCAAAGGAAAGGAGAGAAATTTGACATTGTAATCCTTGATCCACCGGCGTTTGTTCAACATGAAAAGGACTTAAAGAGAGGATTAAGGGCTTATTTCAATGTGAACTATCAGGGGCTTAAGCTTGTAAAGGATGGGGGAATCTTAGTAACTTGCTCATGCTCTCAGCACGTTGATTTGCAAGCTTTCAAAGACATGATTATTGCTGCTGCAGCAAAGGCTGGCAAATTCCTTAAGATGCTTGAACCCTATAGAACGCAAGCTCCAGATCACCCGATACTAATGGCTTCAAAGGATACTGAATATCTCAAATGTCTGTTCCTATATGTTGAAGACATGAAGTGATCAGAATGGAGGTTCTCATCAGGGAGCTGTTTTTCCAAGAGTTCAGGCATAGGCTAAATAGGTATGGAAGGGGAAAGTTTAGGAGATTCCTTAAGAGAGCACCTCTGGTGCAACTCTCTTTTACTTCTGTAGTATTTTTGATCTTTTCATTTGTGTTTCTTAGGGCTGAGAAATTGCTTGGAGAAAATGAAATTGTCTCTGCTTCATTGATTTCTGCCTTGTTAGTTTTTGTTGTGGTCATATCATCTTTTTTAGCTTTAGAGTTCCTTTACTCACTTTCACGAACTCGAGCGCTTTATCCTTTATTAATTCTCCCAACTAACGTTGAGTTTCTACCTCTTAAGACATGGCTCAAATATTATATTCCTCCGCTGGTATTCCTACTTTTGCCTTTCTTTTTGAAAATGTCAAGATACCATTGGATGGCACTTATTGTATCGATACTATGGTTCATTATATCAACAGCTATGGGGTGGGGATTTGGGAGTCTTATTGCGGTATTTTCCTTAAGGATGAAGAAAACTGAAATTTTGAGAGATTTTTTGAGTTTAGTAGTGAGAAGTGTCTTCATTCTCTTTCTGACTCTCTTCATATTTTATGGGGTTGTATTCCCTGAAGTGTTCAAAAACCTGCTTCACTTTGGAGAAGTGACAATGTATCTCTTTCCAATTGTTCAAGCACTGACCTCCTCCCCGCCCTGAAGGGCGAGGCTTTCAAAAGAAAAATGTAATTTTTGGCTTGGCATTCCTTTTGGTTAATTTTCCAGCGTCTCTTTTTTATCTTCTACATGGCTATCTTAGAATTTTTGCTGGAACCATTTTCTTGGTCTTGGAGGGAATTTTAATGGTGATACTTTACAAGGAGGCTTAACCTTATAAGTTGGGGGAGCATAATTTCTTTGGCGAATGAAGAGAAAGCACCTCCTCTGAGCACTGCAATGAAGACACGCCCACGGTCTGACGCTATAGAGTGAAGATTAAAGAGTGTCTAACTCTTGTTCCTGCTCTAAATTTTATGTCCTTAACGTTATATCCTATTTTTTCAGCTTCTTTGGTTATAACATTAAGCAGAGGAGCTTTGTCAGGCAAAAATAGAGCAACTTTTCCTTTAGGTTTCAAGTACTCTCTTGCCTCTTTCAAGAGTTTAAGTGAAAATTTCTCTCCATATTTACCCCCGCCTACAGCTTCGATAGGAGTTAAAACTCCCTTTGTGGGCTTCTCGTAGTAAGGAGGAGCTGAGAATATAACATCGAACTTTTCTTCCTCTGGAATTAAGCCTTTTATGATCTCTCCTTTGCTTTTTATGATTTTGACTTGGACTTTATTGCGTTCAACATTCCTTTTTGCATACTCAAAGAATTCTTCGTTAATCTCTGTAGCCCAAACTTCGCAGTTAAATAACTTAGCTGCCATAATCGCCATCAATGCAGAATGCCCTGTCCCAATTTCAAGGACTTTTTCTCCACCTCGCAAAAATGTTTTTAGAAAAATGTAGCGTGAAATTGGGGGAGTTATTAAGCCCTTTGGATGATATTCTACCTCAATGCCAAAAACGGCTTTTGCAATTGCTTTGTTGTATAGGATCCTCGCTTCTCTGTTGCTGAAATCCAGCTTACCATTTTTTATGTATTTTTGAAGCTTGGGGAAGATTTTCAAAGCATCCTCTATTTTCAACCCTATCATTTTCATGTTCTCACTCTCATTATGTGCTATATCTCAGGTTTTTCAAATTTTGCTTACCATCAATAGAAGTTTGCAAAATATGTATAAAAATAGTTATATATGATGAAAGCAATATAACAAAATGGTGAGCCATATGGGGGAAACAAAAACACAAAATGTACACAGTCCACGATTGGTGCTTCCTTGTGGAAAAGTTGTCGACCATTTGAGCGAAGATGTACTTGAGATGTTTGAACACTACTACGGGGGCATTCCCATTGATGATGTTGAATGTTTGCTATGTCCCTATGCTGATAAGATAATCCTTGACTTTGGTTTTGTAATCAGTGTATGCACAGCTAGTGGCAGTTTGAACCTAAAAAGCATGAATTAACTCTAATGGAAGTAATTTGTCACTATATTTAAATCTCTATTAAGCTAACTACTTCTTGGATGTCAAACGTAACACTTAAATACTTAGTTAGCAAAATTATTTATGGTGATTGTTGATGTCAACATTTGGGCTGTGGTATTTTAGATGGAATGGAAATACTAACAAACACGAATCAAGGCTCCGGAAGAGTATCAATGATGCCGAGGGAACTGCTAATAAATACGACTTCAAGGATCAAGGTTTTGACTATGCCATAGCTTTAGGAAATTCTGGATTTGACATTAGATTTACTAGAGATGGATATTTAGATGGCAAAAAATTTGCCCGAGATGTTCAAGCAGTTTTTGAAGACATACCCTACTACATTACTATTCCATACTATACCTACAATCCATCCCGCTCACGTCCATACCAACCAAGAGACACCCCCAATGGAAGTAATGAATATTGGTCAAGATGGATTGATGGTGTTTTGGATGTTGCGGAATCTAGTCTGAAGGGATTCTATTGGTCTCAAGAGAGTGCATGGATGCTCCACGACAATTTAATTACAATAACTGCTCTGGAAGCATTATCTGATAAGATACATTCTCATGGACTTAAATTTATTTGGATACCTCATGCCAGAACAAAAGAAAGAGATAGAACTGACATTCCAGAAATCTACAGTAGACATATCTTCAATTACATTTTTGTTCAGCCAAATTACTACCAGTACTCGACTATCGCTTCAGCACAAGGGGAGCTACCGTACACATACGATGAGCTGAGGGATTATGTAGATTGGATACTTGAAGGTCAATTATATATGGCGATGGAAGCTGATGAGGGCGTGATTACTGGTTGCGGTAAGTGTAGACAATGCTCACTTAATTCCCCAGATGCATGCAAAGAGCTCGCATGTGATTACATAAGAGCCCAAAAGGATGTCATGGGTAAGAAGTTTTACCATAGAGTTTACTATTTTGGAGTAACTCTAGACGTGATTAATAAACTGAATAGTTACTGCAGGATTCATATTGGTGAAAATTATGTATAAAGGTTGGATTCTTGTTATTATAATACTTTTATTTTCTCCTTTTTTATCGGCGGGTAAGTGGAGTGCTGGGGGTATAGGTTTTAAGCTATCTGTAAATGAGGGTGACTCTGACGCTTTTATCCTTATAAGTGTCGAGTCCTTGGATTATGCCGAATGCCCCGGAATAAATTGGAGCGAGGATTTAATATCTCAGTGCTCTATTTCCCCTTCATTTCATCAGACTTATGTTTTTTACCTAAATAAAAGTGGAGTCTTCTTAGTTGGGAAATATCTTGTTCCTATCTGGTTCTTTTATCAAAACGGCTCATGGATAATGGTAAAAACTAAAGATTATTGGCATTACGAATTGTATTCTCTCAACATGACTTTACACTGCATCTATCCCCTTAACCGGACGATAGTGGGTCAGAGGGAGTTCATTCAAACTGTTCGCAACAGTACTGTGCGGATTTACGGTGTCTTAGAAAACGACACGGTGGTTTTTGGAAGTTGGAGAGTTCCTTTAAAGGATATTAAGCCCTATTTATGGCTAAAGGAAGAAGTTGATCACCTCATTGGAATTCCTCTGGATGATGAACTCTTAATATACTCCCCAGTTGACTATTGGATACTCACCTTGAAAAATGGTAGCTTCTTGCTCACCTCCAGTCCTTCTAGCGGGCTTCACATCAGTGAGCTTAAAGAGTCAATCAAGCCAATTACTATCTTCGTTTATGATGGCAAGAATCTAAAGCCGCTCTCCATATATTATATCATCTATGATGTAAACACTAAGAAACAAGAGATAGAGTATGTTGAGGGGATATGTGTTAGGGACAATATTAAATTTGAGAGATGTCCCAAGAATATATCGGATACAATAACGGTACCAAATCTGCGAAGGAAAGAGTGGGCACACTTAACGTGGCTTTTAATTGGAGTGGCAGGCATACTTTTGATATACTTGAGATACAGAAAGAAACTAAAAGGAGAAACTTAGAACAACGCTAAAATCGCCATAACTTTTGCGTCCTCAACCATGTTGTCTATTTTTGCATACTCATTTGGTTGGTGAGCAGTTTCATCGCATGTGCACCATACAACCGCGGGAATTCCAAGCATTCTGAAGTAGGCTGCAAAAGTCCCCCCACCAATTCCACCAACTTTAGCTTCCTTGTTTCTTAAGATTTTAATGGCTTCTTGGAGCAATTTTACTATTTCGCTATCTTTTGGTGTTGGCTCTGGAGCATCGACCCTTTGCATAACTTCAATTTCAATTTTTGCTCCTCTATACTTTTCTTCCATCTCTTTTGCGAGTTCTTTTGCATCGTTTAAAATATCATCAAGTTTGTAGTTTGGTAAAACTCTACAGTCAAATACTATTTCATGCTCTCCCGGAGCTATATTTGGAGCATCTGATGGATTTCCACCCATCGTCGGTTCAAAAGTGCTCTCCGGCGGATCAAAAATCTCATCCTTTGCATCATATTTCTCATGGAGAAGTTTGTCGAGCTTGTATCCATATTCTAAAGCAATGCGATGAGCATTAAGCCCCTTATCTGGCATGCTTGCGTGAACCTGTTTTCCTTTGAACTTAATCTTCATCCAGAGTATGCTCTTTTCTGCTATCTCAATGAATGTTCCTTCTTCATTCCCACCATCTGGTACTAATACAAGGTCCTCTTTTCTGAAAAGCTCTGGATGGTTTTTCATGAGCCATTTTATCCCGTATTCGCTTCCTGTTTCTTCATCACTTACAAATGCGAGGATTATTGTTCTCTTTGGTCTTATGCCGAGATTCATTAGTGCTTTCACAGCATACAGTGAGGCTACCAAGCTCTGCCCATTGTCTTCACTTCCCCTACCGTAAACTTTCCCATCTTTAATGATTGGCTTGAAAGGTTCTGTAACCGTCCACCCCTCCCCGGGCGGAACAACATCCAAGTGAGTTAGAATCCATAAGCGTGGGCTTCTTTCTCCCTGTTCTCCATAGTAATAAGCCAAGATATTCGGTCTCACACCGTTTTTAGCTCTTTCATCCGGAGCATCATAACGCTCAACCTTATCAAAACCCCAGTCCCTTATGATTTCTAAAAGCTTTTCCGCCTTATCGTATTCTCCTTCTCCTCCATAATCTGGGCTTATTGCTGGAATTTTAATAAGTTCAACTAATGTCTGAACCATGTCCTCTCTAAGCTTTTCAATTTCCCCAGAGACTTTCTTAATGACCTCTTCCATAAGTTTCACCACCATAACTTATTCTTGATCTCTTAAACCATTTTTGGTGCAAAATCAAAAAGAAAAAGAAGAAATCACTCAACTTCCTTCTTTCCAACCATGTAGAGCCAGATTAAGAGCCCTACGAGGAGTAGAATTCCCAATATATTATTGCTAAAGCCAATTGATGGTGCTTTGTTTGCAACGATAAGTGCCGCAAAGAGTATTCCCATTATTGCTTCACCGGCTATTAAACCAGCTGCTCCAAGAACTCCTGCATCGGTTGGCTTTTCTTCAACCTTGCTTCCTCTTGCTTTGTTAACTAAGTATCTTGTGATACCTCCGATGAAAATTGGAATGCCCAGGCTGAGTGGGAGGTAAATTCCAACGGCAACTGGCATAACTGGTGTCCTGAACTTTGACTTTTTCATTGCCAAAATTTCATCAAGAACTATGAGAACAATAGCGATTCCGGCACCAATGTAGACCATGTCCCATTCAAGTGTTCCTTTGAAGACACCTTCCGTAACCTTGGCCATTAAGAATGCTTGAGGAGCCGGAAGTGCATTTGCTTTTGCAGTAGGTGTTCCTGCTATACCATAGGCTTCAATGAGTAAGTTGAGGACTGGCGCCATGACTAATGCAGCGAAGAAAGTGCCGATAATCTCAAATACTTGCTGTCTCTTTGGTGTTGCACCAACTAAATAACCTGTTGCTAAGTCTTGCATGGTATCTCCAGCAATTGCTGCTGCTGTACAGATAACTGCTGCCACTAAAATTGTTGCTGCCATCCCCCCAATTCCACTAAGTCCAAGGGCTTTAAGCACGAGAGCTGTGAAGAGAAGACTCATAATGGTGATACCTGACACTGGGTTGTTTGATGAACCAACAACACCGGCCAAGTAACCAGCTATAGAGCTTCCAAGGAACCCAACTATTAGGAGTATTATTGCCATGACTGCAGCAATTGCAACTGAACCTATGATATGTAAGTATAATAGGAACAATGGCACAACGAATGCAACAATGAGTATTATAACGTAGTTAAGTGGCAGGTCTTCCTCTGTCCTGAGAACACTTTCTCCAGCTTGCCTTCTTTTTGTGACTTCAAGACCCGTTTTTATTCCCCTAATGATTGGTCTTCTGAGTTTTACAAGGCTCCAAAGTCCACCGACTACCATTGCGCCAACTCCCATGTATCTAATCTTTGTGCTCCAGATTGTCCATGCGAGGTCAATGGCACTTAGTCCATTTGGATTTCCAGTTTTAGTGGCATAGATGGGAATAGCAATAAACCATGCAATGGCTCCACCAAGGAAAACAAGGAATGCAATATTTAATCCAACAATATAGCCAACGCTTATTAAAGCGGCTGAAAGGTCGCTCCCTATGTAGAACACTCTTGAGCCAACCATTTTTGCTGTTTCAACAGTCCCTGCCCAAAGACCGGAACTTCCAAGGAGTTTGTAAAGGCCTCCAAGGAAGCCACCGTAAAATATTGGTTTTGCATGTGAACCACCTTTGTCTCCGGCAATCAGCACCTCTGCACAAGCGGTTCCCTCTGGATATGGGAGCTTTTCCTCGACAATAAACGCTCTCCTGAGGACAACTGTGAATAGAGCACCCAGCGAACCTCCAAGGGCGGCGATTATTGTGACAAGATAGTAGGGGAATTCAGTGTAGTAATTGAGGACTATTAATGCTGGAAGGGTAAAGATTATGCCTGCTGCCAATGATTCTCCTGCGGATGCTGCTGTTTGTACCATATTGTTCTCCAAGATGTTCTTGTCTTTGAAAAGTTTCAGGATTGCCATCGAGATAACTGCTGCTGGAATACTTGCACTTACAGTCATACCAGCATACATTCCAAGATATGCATTTGCTGCACCCATTATTATTGCCAGTACAACACCCAGAATGAAAGCCTTCACAGTGTATTCAGGTAGAGACTTTTCAGGTGGAATATAAGGTTTTAGCTCCATCTAATTTCACCCCCACAATGTTGGTTACATTATCAAAAATCTTTCACAAATATAAAACACTTTTGGCTATTCATTGACGAATTATGTTAAATAATAATACATTAATTTATATAAAATATAACAAAAAATTACAATAATTAACTATAGCATACATGCAGGAACATGAAATATGCTTCATAAATTTTGTTGAACAGGAGTGTACGTTATACATTTTGTTCGGGTAGCCAAATGTCTTATATACTGCTCTGTGTAAAATTTTAACATCTGAAAAAAGAATGGGGGGTAACTACATGATAGAGATAATCTTTCTGGGCAGCGGTGGAGGCAGATTC
This sequence comes from uncultured Thermococci archaeon, assembly GCA_964615185.1. Classification (GTDB taxonomy): domain Archaea; phylum Methanobacteriota_B; class Thermococci; order Thermococcales; family Thermococcaceae; genus Thermococcus_B. Next base: position 7,529 of record CAZTOS010000032.1, on the reverse strand, counting down.
ATAACAATAACGCAGACTCGTTCTACTGGGGGATTCTTCATAAAAGCGAGCAAAAAAATTTACGTTGACCCTGGACCAGGGGCGCTTGTAAGGGCTTGGCGATACAAAATCGATCCAAGACGAATTGATGTTCTCTTTGTATCTCACAGACACACTGACCATTGCAATGATGTGGAAGTTATGCTTGAGGGCATAACTATGGGCGTTACGAAAAAAAGGGGAATTTTAATAGCCTCTAAAAGTGTCGTTCATGGAGATGAAGACCATACTCCTGCAGTTTCAAAGTATCATCTTGATTCATTGGAAGAAATTCACACTCCAAATCCGGGGGATAAGTTCATTCTTGGGGAAGAAGAGATGATAATAACACCTGCGATGCATGCAGATCCCACAACTATCGGTTTCCGACTTAAGACCAGATATGGCGATATCTCCTATATCCCCGATACTCAGTATTTTGACGATCTTAAAAAGTGGCATGAGGGCGCAAGAGTCATGATAGCCGCTATAACTCGACCAAAGGATATGAGAATTCCATATCATCTATGTACCGAAGATGTAGTTTATATGCTAAAGGAAATGAAAGAAAAGCCAGAACTGCTGGTTATGAACCACATAGGCATGAAAATGCACTTTGCAAATCCATATAAGGAGGCAAAGTTTATTGAGAATGTTACTGGGGTAAAAACTCTGGTAGCAAAAGAAGGATTCAGAGTTACAATTGGAAAAGAGATAAGATTAAAAACGTTAAGGCCAGCTAGGTGGATTTGAGACTTTCGACAGCCTTTGAGACCACACTGTAAGCTAATTCAAAGAGTTCTTTCATTCTTTTTTCTGTCTGACCTTCAACAACAACTCTAATCTTTGGCTCTGTTCCTGAAGGTCTTACTAAAACCCATGAGTCATCGTTGAGGTTGAGCCTTATTCCGGAGATTGTGAGAGTCTCTTTAATTTCATTCTTTAGCTTTCTTTCGAGCTCGTTTTTTACAGTTTCCATGACTTTTGGTTTCAATTCATCTGGGCATTTAACATTCTTCTTTATCAGGGGATATTGGGGTATTTTTTTGACTATTTCTGACAGAGGCTTTCCTTCTTCGTCAATTAGCTTAATCAAAAGCCCCATTGTTACAAAACTATCAATCCACATTCCAAATTTTGGATGAATGAACTTCCAAGGCTCGGCAGCAAAAATTGCATGATATTTCTTTATACCATCGTGGAGCTGGCCTAAAGGTACACGGTAAACCTTTCCACCTGCATCTTGAACAACCTTATCAATTCTAAAGCTTGTGTTTATTGAGGTAACAACGACTCCACCTTTGTTTTCTTCTACATAGAGCTTGGCAAAAAGGGCAATCAAGGTATCTTCTGGGATATAATTCCCTTTCTCATCAAAAACTGCTATTCTATCAGCATCGCCGTCTTGAGCTATTGCCAAATCCACACTTAGTTGTCTAACAAGATCTCCAAGATATGCTATATTTTCATATCTCGGTTCTGGTTTTCTACCTGGAAAGTGTCCATCTAAATGAGCATTAACTGAGATCACCTTTGCCCCCATCTCTCTAAGAAGATATGGAGCTATTACGCTGCCAGCACCATTTGCCCCATCATACAGAACCGTGAGATTTGTTTCATGATTCACAAATTTTAGCACTGTACTTATGTACCTTTCTTTTAAATCCAGCCTTTTGATTTTCCCGATTTCATACCATTTTGCCCTCTTGTAACTTTTTGAAAAGATTATTCTTTCAAGTTCTCTCTCCTGTTCCAGATAGAATTCAACACCATTTTCATTAAATACCTTGATTCCGTTGTCTGTTGGCGGATTATGTGAGGCTGTTATCATGACCCCTGCATCACCCAGCTTGTTAGTTGCCCATGCAAGCATTGGGGTTGGGATTAAACCGAGTTCTATGACATCGCATCCTGTGCTCAGCAGTCCGCTTATGAGGGCATTTTCCAGCATTATACTTGAAGTTCTTGCATCTCTTGCAATTGTGACTTTTCCAGAGTTAATGTACGTTCCTAAGGCTTTTCCAACATTTAATGCCAGTTCTGGAGTTACCTTAGAATCGATAGGACCCCTAATTCCGGCTGTTCCAAAAAGTTTCATAACACCACCAAGTTAATGTATGGCTTTGCTTTATATATCTTTAGTATTCCACTTGTAAATTGCCATCCCCTTGTAATTTTCAAGCTTCATTTCTTTTGGCATCTCGTCGAGAGAAAAGGGGAGTATGTAAACTGGGACGTGGAGCTTTCTTCCAAGTTCTAAAATAGGCTTTACGATCTCCGGCGTAGGCCTGACGGAATATATGGCACTAACTTCACTGTAGAGGCTTAGATTAGGCTTAAAGACATCATCCACATAGGCCTTAAGACCGAGCTCTCGGGCCTTTTCAACAGCCTTAGAATTCCAGTCCACTACAAAAACATCCAGCCCAAGCTCTTTCAGCTTTAATGCCACCTTAAAGTTGAATCCCACCCCAATTTCAGCAATCCTTCCATTTATCCTCTCTTTTAGGTAATAGGCAAAGTCTTCAATGGGCATGGTGGAAGGTATGAAAAGGGATTTAAAATTTTTTGGTTCTTTATATCCACCATTTAGAGAGGCTTTTTGAAGTTGACAGTGTAATTCTTTTTCTTACCGTAGCTCTCGACGAAGTCAAAGCCTTGCTTTTCAGCCAAAGAGCGGACAACTGGTAAAAGGTAAAAAGTCGGGGTCTCCCGGCTGTTCTGTGATGGATAGAAGACCTGATGGTCGGAGAACTTTATAGATACTCTGGAGACACGCTTCCGAATCTGAAACTTCGCCTAAAACTGCAACGAAAAAAGCCTACTTCACAAACGTTTTCTTCCCATAACCCACATGAGCCCAAGCATTAAAAAGATTGTGCCATGATATAATGCAAATTTCGGCTTTTCATATTTGTTTGACTTTTTGTGCAAGGTATTCTGCAAACTTCTCATACATGGTAGAGAGAAAGAATGGAAGGAAAAAGTGTCATTTTCTTTTCTTCAGCAGCCCTGGTAATAATGCAAGGCCAATGATTAGTGCTGGTCCGCAAACCCTGGTTTTGGTTTGTTTTTGGACTTTCATAATATTTCTTAATAATATCGAAAACCTTAATACATGACCAACTGCATATATCACTGATAATGATTAAACTTTGTTCAGTGAAAACTTAAAAATTGGGGGTTCAAAAATGAAGGAAGAAGAGATAATTGAAAAGCTCCAGAAATTTGGCTTGACAAAGTATGAAAGCTTGGCATATATAACACTCCTTAAGCTTGGTCCGAGCAAGGCAACAGATATAACAAAGGAAAGTGGTATCCCACATACAAGGGTTTATGATGTCTTAAGTTCCCTTCATAGAAAGGGATTTGTTGATATAATGCACGGCACTCCCCGTTTATACAAACCAGTGAACCCAGAAGTCGTTCTTGAAAAAATAAAAGAAGATCTGATAGCGGACATCGACGATCTCAAGAAAGCCTTTTTGGAACTGTATAAATCTGTTCATGGCGAGGGAATGCCCGAGATATGGACAATTCACGGATTTGATAACACCCTTGAGAGGGCTGAATATATTATAAGGACTGCAAAATATGAAGTTTTGATAAACACGCCCTTTGAGTTCCTCTCACTGCTTAGAGAGGAAATCAAAAAGAGGAAAGATATTATTTTTGTAATAATCAGCAATTTTAAAGAGGTTCCAGAGTGGCTCAAAAAGGATAATATTGTCCTTGCAAGAAGCGGGGGTGCACCCTGGCTCATGGCAAGCTGGATCATAAGTGACACTGACTGTGCACTGTTCTTTGGAGCGCTTCCAAAGGACAAAAGAAGAGAAAAATTCTACTCATTTTGGGCAAAATCAGCAAAGCTGATTCAAAATTATATGCACTGGTTCTACACGATTTACCTTGACAACAGCACGATAGTTAAGCCCATAAATTATGAAAAACTGCAAAGACCCCTTCGGCTTGTGAATATCAGAACATTAATTACCCTGCTTAGGCAGATAGACCTTCCCCGGACAATTGAAGTACTTGGGAAGCTCGTCGAGAACAAAGAGGCTGTAACATTAAGAGGCAAGGTTGTGGGATTTGAATACACCCCACTCATAGCAAGTGTGATTGTTGATGATGGGAATAAAAAGTGGAAAGTTGGAGGACTTGGCAGTTACTTCGAAGATGTTGAAGGGGAGAAATTCATATTATTAGATTAAACGAGGTGCAGGAAAAATGAGGATATTAATGCTTGGATTTGAGTATCTACCAGTGAAAGTTGGCGGACTTGCTGAAGCAATAACCAGCATAGCTGAAACCTTAGCAGAACTTGGCAATGAGGTTATTGTTTTCACTCCTTCACATGGCTTCAAAGAGGGAAAAGAGTACACAAGCTTCAAAATAGATGTCTCAGGCCATGTGTGGGATGTCAAGGTTTATGAGAGAAAACAAAATGGAGTTAGGGTATTTTCAATTAGCGATCCCCTTTTAGACAACTCTGATGTCTATGGACCTGGATGGGATGGGATGCTAAGCAAAGCTGTTCACTTTGGAAAAGCAAGTGTTGGACTGCTGAACAAAATTATAGAAAGAGAAGGAAAGCCAGAGGTTATTCATGCCCATGACTGGCATACTGTCTTTGCTGCTGGTCTTCTGAGAAAGTACTTCCAAATACCCCTTGTTGCGACTATTCATCGCTTGAATAAATCCAAAGTTCCAGCATATTATTTCCACATGGCTAACTTGGGAGAATTAGCTCCTTATCCAGACATAGATCCAGAACACACGCTCTGCTATATCGCTGATCTTGTTACAACAGTTAGCAAAAGTTATCTTTGGGAGGAATGGACGTTCTTTGGCATGTTTGAGGGCAAAGTTACTCATGTCTTCAATGGCATAGCCTGTGACTTCTGGAACGAAGAATTTTTGGAAAACAAGGATTTGCCAAGAGAAGAGAGAAGGAAAAAGATACTTGAAAGCTTAGGCTTAAGCGATGGAATTGCTTTTATGTTCATAGGTAGATTTGATAAGGCACAGAAGGGGGTAGATACCCTTTTAAGGGCTATCGAAATTTTAGCTGAAAGTTATCTCCAAGAGTTCTCAAAGATGAGGTTTATCATCATTGGAAAAGGTGATCCAGAGCTTGAGAAGTGGGCTCATACACTGGAGAGCAAATATCCAAACAATGTGAAGGTTATCACTAAGATGCTTAAAAGAGAATTTACGAGAGAACTCTATGGCAGTGTGGATTTTGTTGTAGTTCCCTCATACTTTGAACCCTTTGGTCTTGTGCAGATGGAAGCAATGTGTTTGGGAGCAATCCCAATAGGTTCAGCGGTTGGGGGCATTAAGGATACTATAGTGAGCTTGGATGAGGATGAGGAAAATGCGAGTGGTCTGTTAGTTCCACCAAGGGATGCCTTTGCTTTGGCTCAGGCAATGCTCAGGATGGCAAAGCTTAGAGAAGAAAACCCAGAGCTGCTGAAGAAAATGAGGGTTAATGGGAAGAGGAGAGCAAAGGAAGTCTTTACATGGGAGAACGCATGTAAGAGATATCTCAGGGCTTATAAAAATGACATAGACAAGGCAATAAGCTTCATAAAATGAGGCATCAAGTCCTCACCCCTATAACTTTTTAGTTCTTCCCACTCTATAATTGGAGGTGTGTTAAATGAAGTGCCCTTTCTGCAATGCAAATCCAGAAGTGCTGCTTTATGAGGATAACCTAATCAGAATCCTCATTGACTCTTATCCAGCTAATAGAGGTCATCTCTTAGTTGTGCCGAGGAGACATGTAGAAAAATGGGAAGAACTGAGCTTTGAGGAAAAAGTTGCCCTGCTTAGAGGAATTGAACTTGCAATAGGAAAGCTAAAGCAGACTTTAAATCCAGATGGCTTTAATGTTGGCATAAATTTAGGAAAAGCCGCTGGGCAGACTGTTCCCCATCTTCACATTCATGTAATTCCAAGATATGAGGGGGATACGAACTTTCCGAGAGGAGGTGTCAGAAAGGCTGTCCTTGATATTGAAGATGAGAACTTAGAGCTAAAGGAACGCTGGATTAGGAACAGAATGAGGGAAGAGGAAATTGAAAAGCTAAGGCGGGCTTTTGCCCTTTAACTGCGATTTTTATTCTGCAATATCCAGAACTTCAGCCTTCTGAAATTCAAGAATTTTCTCTGGCTTTATCTTTATTAAGCGGTCAATTCTTCCGCCGCCAGCTATTACGACATCTTTTTCAAGAACTTTCTTGTCAATTATAGTTCTAATTGAAATCCCGACTGGTGGGATTTCTCCAACTTTGTATCCTGTAATTCTCTCGACCTCTTCTTTATTTGCCATTCTAACTTTCCCAAAGCGCTTTGCGAGCTTCTCTAAGCTGGCTTTAGACTTTCCATCAACTATAACCAAAATCGGTTCTTTTTCAGTAATAAAGACCAAAGATTTAACAACTTGCTCTGGCTTGACTCCTAAGAGCTTTGTAACCTGTTTAACGCTCCTAACTTCTTTTCCAACTTCAATTATTTCCCCTCCAAGTTCTTCAACGATTTCTTGAAGTCTTATCTCCTTTGCTGGATACTTTTCCTCATTTTTCCTTAGCTTCCTCTCAACAGCTTCATCCAAGTCAATGCCGAGCTCATGAACCAAAAGCGTGAGGTAGATTATTACATCGGCAATTTCATCTCCAAGCTCTTCTTTAATCTTTGGATTTTTAACTTTCTCAAGAATTTCTTCGTTTGTGTCCCACTGGAAATGCTCTAAAAGCTCTCCCACCTCTACGGCTATTGAAATAGCGAGGTTTTTCGGGGTGTGGTATTTCTTCCACAGTCTTTCATCTCGAAACTTAACCGCTCTTTCCTCAAGCTCTTTAAAATTCATGTTCCTTCATCTCCCTCAGCATTGTAAGATATTTTAAAAGTTCTTCAAACTCTTCTTTTGAAAATCTTTTCTCAGCTTCTTCATTCGGATCGAGTTTTATAAGGTAGTCTTTTATCTTATTAAGTTTATCAAGCTCATTCTGTAACTCTAAAGAGCGCTGTGTAAATTCCCAACTCGTATGTGGGCTTTCAAAGATTCTCTGTTTGTTAACAACTATCGCAACTTTGACATTTGCTATTGCCTCGTCAACAAGTTCCAAGAGCTCTCTAATTCTCATTTTTAAGCCCCTCTAATTAATAGCCGCAGGGATATTTAAGATGCTCGGCAACTGAGATAAATGAAAAACTTTTAAACTTTAATAAAGAATTTACCATGGTGGTGTTTATGGATTTTGCCCTATTTATGGAGAGGTATGGGTATAAGTTGCTTCTTGGATTGATGGCACTCGTGATAGTGGTGGTTGTTGGAATACCAATACTCGGCTACCTATACTTCCTCAGGAGATACAGCTGGGAAATTGGGGGACTGATGCTGATAGTTGCGGCAGTTTATGCATTTGCAGTTAGGAGAAGAGTCATGGATGCCTATGCCCAAGCACATGGGAAGTACTTCTATGATGACAAGTGGTACAGGAGGT
>CAZTOS010000031.1:0-24434 GCA_964615185.1 uncultured Thermococci archaeon | reverse complement strand
GTCACAAAAGTTGGCAGGGATTTTCCAGAAGAGTGGTTAAAAACGCTGAGCGAAATTTTAGATATTAGAGGAGTTCACATCCTCGAAGGGAGGACAATTCACATTTACATGATATATCATGAGGATGGAAGTGTTGACGCTCCCGTTGATATGGGCGTTGCTCAAAGGATGGGTGAAATTGAAATTCCGAAGGAATACATGGGTGCCGATGTTTTCCACATAGCACCAATTCCCCCAGGAGAGCAGCTAAAATTAGTTAAACGCCTAAAAGGCAAAAGAATAAGCCTCGACTTCAACCCAACTTATATGGAGGACTATAAAACGAAAACTGAGCTTTTGAAAAAGATAGTGGAAAATGCAGAGATAATTTTCCCAAACGAAAGAGAAGCAAAAGTGATAACAAAAACAGAGGACATCAAAGAAGCAGCGAAAGTTCTACATGAATGGGGAGCCAAAATCGTTGTGATAACCAGAGGAGAAAATGGAGTCCTCATCTATGATGGAGAGAAGTTTGCGGAATTCAAAGCTTTGCCCATAGAGAAAATCGTTGATCCGACAGGAGCTGGAGATGCTTTTGCTGGCGGATTTTTAGCGTATTATGCAAAGAGGATACCGTTGGAGGACTGCGTCAGGCAGGGGCTCTTAAGAGCAAGAGAAGTGCTAAAGAAAAAGGGGAGCTGGAGCATCTAGTTATTTTCCACTATTTTGTAAGCATTTGGGTCTCCTTCTATGTAAACCGTATCACCTTCAAGCTTCATATGCCATGGTGTGGCGTAAATTTTCTTGCACCCTATGAGCTCAAGATCACTGGTGAAGACACAAAGCCTCAAATCACTCCTGGCCATCCAATCCGATAAATAATAAGCTAACACCACGAATCTATCATTCACATCAATTTTCAAATCAGCCCCAAGAATGTAATGATCAACATTTTCTGCTTGAACCTGCTTAAACTTGTACTCTCTACTCTTTAAATCGTAAACGCTGACATAAACGTAAGTCTTCTGCTCAGAACTGACTGGACGGTATGAGGCGTAATAAACCTTCCCATCAAAAATCTTTAAATTAGAAATATCCTTCCCCATGAGCTTGAGATAAAGAAGAACTTCCCCACTGGAAAGATTAACACCATAGATAGCGGGAGGAATATTATAAGGATCCACATTGGTAGGCCTGTTCGAGAAAATCAAGACCCCATCCTCATAGTATTCAAAAAACGGTATGCCACCCTCAACAATCTTCTCCCACCGCACACTTAAGTTATAATCCAAAAATAGTACCCGCGATCTAACAAGCCCATCTGGATAATACGAAATGAGGAAGAGACCCTCCGGAAAACAGGCATACTCCCCATTAACGCCCTTTAAAGTGAAATTGACAACTCCATTTTTGGTATAAATTGTAAATGTTACATTGTTCAAACTCGTATGCGTCTCCCAGAACCATTCAAAAACTTCAACCTTTACAGGACAAGTAAAATTAACCCTCTCCCCTTCTTCAAAAGTCATATTTTTTGACGCTGGAACTGCAACAATCTTGTACTCAGTTTTCGTCTCATTTGAAACTGTATTGTTAGTTTCAGGGAGATACATGTTTGTTTTATTGTCTATTAAACTTGGCAAAATTTCAGAGATATTCGTTTTGTTCAGATTCTTTAAATTCGTGTTGTTTTTATCAAATGGCTCATTAGCAAAAAGTCCCAACACTATGAGTGCAAAAATAAAAAATAAGACGAGTTTAAAAAATTTCATCCTAATCTCCTCCCGTACTCTGGCCATATTTCCATTTGATATGGACGATTTACCCATGGGAAATACTGGGAGGCTGAAGCATCTGGAGCAAAGCACCCACTACAGTGTCTGTTTGACCATAGGCACGTACTTCCTACATCCCCTCCATTACAGCATGCCAGACAGTATGGTCTAACATAAAGTAAAAAGTACTCTTCAATAATTGGATCATCTGGGTTATCTCGTAATTCTGGTCTGTAACTTGTCAAATAACATATATTCTTGTTGCACTCAAACTGCCAGTTTGAAAGGTTGAACCCCATCCTCAAGCTTCTCAAGAGTTTCAACACTTTTAGTCCTGTCGAGTTCAGCATAAAGCTTCTGCAATTCTGCCTCTTTTTGGTTAATTGCTTTGGTTAAGATTATCAATAATACTATATGCAGAAGTACTATATAACTGTTTCCATTGTCATATATTAACACAAAAACATAACACAAATGAACATAATCAACACGAAATAAGTCAAATTGGAAAAGTAAAAAACAAATTACTCAATCCTTAATCGGTCACAACTTTCGAAAATGCATACAAGACGAGAAGTATAAGCATCGCTATCGCCGTAACTTCAAAACGGGGCATTGCAACTGCCAGAGTTCTGATGAACAAATAGGTCGGCAGGGCTAAGAGAACTGAAACTGCTAAAATCAGATAATGCTCTCTCGGCGCTTTTTCTCTATCCAAATATGCAGATTCCACAAAGAGCAGAGCCAGAGAAACTAAAAGAACACCAAACATCCCCCCAATTTTGTAGTAAAGGAGCAAAATTATGAAAGCCACTAAAAATAGCACTCCGAGGAAGTAAGACAAAAATGCCGGTAAAGCCAAGACTAAAACGGGTAGAAGCTTGGGATAGCTGAGCAGAATGGATGTCAAAAGTATTAAAGGTATCGGGGAAAATCTTATCCCAATCTTCATATCTTGACTACCTCCGCTATCGCTGTTTTAAGAGGTTTATTAACGTCCCAGTCTACTATTATACCATACGCAGCAAGTTTTCTTAAATGGGCCTTTCTCTTGAGCTGGAGTATCTTTAAAGCTAAAGCTTCTTCCTCGCTCTTAGGCTTAACTGCCGAGTATGGATTCGGACTTATGACCATAACCCTGTAACCATAGCGGTATAACATCCTTAAAGCTTCTCTTCCCTCCTCAGTTATGAGTGGAGAAAAGTAGAGGATCTGCGCCCTCGCTGGAAACCTGCTCCTAACTAAATGCTCAACTTGATAGGCTATCATGTTGTTCTTATCGGGCTTTGCCATACTCAAAAAGTCAATACATTTGAAAAAATGCCTCTTTCCATAATCTACTCTAATCCACAATGGAACTTCTTCAGCCAGCAAAAGCCCAAAACTTGTTCCATTGTTGAGACAGTCAAGCATAAATGAAGCAGCAACCCTTATTAAATTATCAAAGACGCTCTCACCTTTATATGTTGCATCAACGATTAAGATTACATCAACTTTCCTCTCACTTTCATACTCGTTGCTCATTATTTTCCCAATCTTTGCAGTTGCTTTCCAGTTGATTATCTTTAATGGATCACCGGGCTGATATTCCCTAACGGCGTGGAACTCAACTCCCTCCCCTATTCTTGGAGAAGGCAAAGGTCCAACTGTAACCTTTGTGCCCTTAGTTGAATAAGGGGTTACAACATCTTCAATTGTAGGGACTCCGATAAGCTCATCATACAAATCAATTGTTTTCTCTATCTTGAAAAAGCCAAATGGGTCTTGATAGCTGAGCTTAATGAAATTAAACTCATGAATGCCGCGTTTGACCCTAACTTTATAAGATATCTCTTTTTCTTCGCCTCTTGTAAAGGAGAGCAAAAACTCGTTTCTACCCTTGACAAGCTCAAGACCTTTTGGTAAATCATCCACAATTTTTAAGCTTGGTATTCTTTCATTTGCCTTAATTTTCAGCTTTATCTCTACTTCAGTCCCTTCAAGAATTCGATCATGGGGCAGGATTCTCTGAATTTCCACATCAAGCCTCGGCTTAAAGAAGGATATTGCAATGAAAAACAGCCAGAGGACTGGTAACGTAAGGTAAATCATATCCCAGCGTAGCATGAAGAAAGCTGCCATGACTGAGAGCCACAATGCAAACAACAGCTGCTCTGCCTTTCCTGTAGGCTGGAACTTCTTTTCCATAGGACTCCCCTTTACTCAAACTTCGGAACGGGAACTTTCTCCAAAATCCTCTCCATGACACTCTCCTGGCTGACTCTCGTATACCAGAGCTCTCTCTTTAGTATCAAACGATGACTTAAAGCAGGCACTGCAACTTTCTTAACATCATCTGGAATCACATAATCCCTTCCTTCTAAAGCAGCATACGCTCTTGATAACTTAAGCAAAGCCAAGCTTCCCCTCGGAGAAGCTCCAATCTCAATCTCCCTCTTGTTTTCCCTCGTAGCCTTGACGATGTTAGTTATGTATTCCAAAATTGCATCACTAACATAAACATCTTCAACAGCCCTTTGCATCTTAACGACCTCCTCTGGGGTTACTATTGGATTAATATCAACTTCCTCCTTTTTTCTCTCAATCCTCCTCTTGAGGATCTCAATTTCTTCTTGCTTTGTTGGATAGCCGACCCTAAGTCTGACGAGGAAACGGTCGAGCTGAGCCTCTGGTAAGGGATAAGTTCCCTCCTGCTCTATTGGGTTTTGGGTTGCAATAACAACAAAAGGCCTCTCCAGATAGTACGTTTTACCTTCAATCGTCACCTGCCTCTCCTGCATTGCCTCCAATAGTGCGGATTGAGTCTTTGGCGGAGCTCTGTTAATCTCATCAGCCAATAATATGTTTGTGAAAATTGGGCCCCTCTTGAATTCAAATTCTAATGTTTTTTGGTTGAAGACGCTTACACCTAAAATATCTGAGGGCAGTAAATCAGGGGTAAACTGAACCCTTCTGAACTTAACTCCTAAGGCTGTTGCAAAGCTCTTTGCCATGAGTGTTTTTGCCAATCCCGGCAAGTCTTCAATCAAAATATGACCATCTGCAAGGATTGTTGTTAATATGAGCTTGAGAACCTCCTCCTTGCCAACTATCGCTTTCCCGACTTCATCTAATATCCTCTTCCCCTTTTCATGCACCTCTTCTATCTTCATTCAAATCCGCCTCCACAATTTCCAAGGCCTTTTTCAGATTTTCATAAAAGTCTCCTTCAGAATAAATGAGTTCCAATGCCTCGTTAGGATTTTCATCAGAAAGGAGAGCGTAAATCTCCTGGATTTCCTCTGCAATAATTTCTCTCGCTATCTTCCCTTTTTTAGCTCTCTTCACAACAGAAGTCAATCTCTCAAGCTCACTTTTTCCGGAAATCAAGTTTCGCTTTCTTCTCGGGACGTATTCACTTTGAAGTTCCAAGCCAAAGAGAACCACAATTAGAATAACTCCCGCTATCATAACACCCAACCATCTTATCAAATAAGAGCCAGCCAAAAATGCCATTAAGGCAAACGGGACTGCAAGAAACAACGCTTTACTAATCCTCATGCCCCTCACCCTTAATTATTAGGTAAAGTTCATAAGCCCTTTTAGCATCTTCCATTGTCACTTTTTCTGGAGCATACTTGGCTTTTTCAAAAAGCCGTGCAAGTTCAACATATGCATCATGCTTGTATTTTACCCTCTCTGCATGCTCCCAGTGAGTCCAGCTTTCTTTATAGGGAATTCCCAAAATTTCAAGCCATATGACGGCATTTTTGTATAGCTTAACGACGATATCTTTGGGATCTCCAATGAATGAAATCCCTTCCTCCCTAAGCTTTCTATCAAACTCTTGAACTTCCTCCTTAAGTTTCTTTATCCTCCTTTTAGCACTTAAGTCTTTGTAGAATGCCATTGAGAGGTATATCAACGCTACTGATATTGTGCCAAAAAATCCATAAAGAATAATTTTTATGTTCGGATTTCCGAGAAAAACTGGGTTTCTAAAGTATTTTTCATAGTATGAAACGTGATAGCTCCCGTTAACAACATACACCCCTTGTGTGGTGGTATTATTTGCCATCATCGGAGAGAGCTTAGCTTTAGAAACCACATAAAGCAAGGGTAAAGAAAGCACCAACGTTCCAGCAAAAATTGCAACTATTATTTGCCAATTGATTCCCTCATTCCTACCTTTTGTAGGAAGATCCTGCCAGCTCAGAAGTATTTGGAGAATAATAAAGCCCGCCGCTATTACGATAATTCCAAAAAACATGCCAACCCAGTGATAATTTTGAGAGCCTTTTGAAATTTCTCCTATTTTGGCCTGACCGCTCATCATCAATGACATTAGCAAAAATAACGCCAAAAACAACACCCATACCTTTCGCACCATTTCAATCGGAAGTAGTTATGATAGATAAACTTAAAAAGTTTTACATTATTGAAAAAGTTAGGTGACTAATGCATGGAGAGAATACCTCGGTTATATGTGGAATCTTCATACGAAGATTGCTTTGATAAAGAGGGAAAAGCTAAAGCTGACTGCATAATCATTCAGGAAAACATTGAAGTGAGACTCAAAAAAGGCGAGAGGATTCCAGAGTTTATAGACAAAGAAAAAGCAAAAATTCTGAAAAAAGATGTGTATGATAGATTTCACTTTTATGTTGATAAATACGACCACAAAATGCTCTGCGATGCCATAATTGTTTTACCAGATAGGAGAACAGAAATTAGATTGCACAAAGGAGATGAATTAATGATCCTACCTGTTGAGGGTTATGTAGTAACCTTGATAGCCGGTGTTGGCAATAGGGTAAGAAAAAGTGATGCATTTGCTGCTGTAACAACAAAAAAAGGTGAAGTTCACTACCTAAAGCCACCAAAGAACGGCGTTGTAGTCTTCATAGATGAATTTACAAATAGACCGCACTACCTCTACTACTTGCTTCCGGAAGATTAACTCTTTTCCATGCCTTCCATTATTGCTCTCACATTCTCTTTAATTCTCATCTTTAAAGTATCAAGCCTATCCATGCCCTGAATCGTCCTCGTATTATTTGCACTTGTTATTATCAAGGACCAAAGATATAACCCGTGCTTCCTCTCTTCACTCTGAAACATGGCAAGAAACTTAGTGTCATAAACACTAACTTCAAGAATCTCTATATTCCTATTTCCAAGCTTGGTAGTGTAGATATCCTTAACATCAAGCCTTTCAAACTCTCTCTTAAGCATTTCAGCAAAATATCCCATAATATAACCTCCAGACATTGATCATCGGCATTGTATATATACTTTTCCCAAAATTGTATAATATTAACCAAAAACGTTATAAAGGTGTTATCACTATGGGGATTATCAAGGAAGTTTGGTGAAGAAAATGAAGGTTGAAAAAGGAAATTTTGTAGTTTTTAACTACGTTGGAAAATTCGAAGATGGAGAAATTTTTGATACAAGTTATGAGGACATCGCAAAGAAAGCAGGTATTTACGTTGAAGATCGCAAATATGGGCCTATAGGCGCTAATGTTGGAGTTGGTGAACTAATTCCCGGACTGGATGAAGCCTTAATCGGAATGGAAGTTGGGGAAAAGAAAACCGTAACAATCCCCCCGGAACTTGGATATGGAATGCCCAGGGAAGATCTCATCATTAATATTCCCCGTTCAGATTTTGAGAATGCAGGAATAGAACCAGTTAAAGACATGTATGTCATGACGGATAGTGGTATAGCAAAGATTGCAGATGTTGGAGAAGAAAATGTCACATTAGACTTCAACCATCCACTGGCTGGAAAAACCTTAATCTTTGAAATTGAGATAGTAGATGTACAAAAAGGAAATAAATAGAGTCCATTTTTCCATTAAGAATATTTCAGTCTCAAATTTTCAATTTTTCTTTGTTTCAGAGTATTTTTATGCTGGTTGCAACTTTGAATACCACACCTGCCATTATAGCTAAAAGTATACTGTATTTAATCCCACTGAAATAGCTACCTTCTCTTATGATCCCAATGCCTATTCCAGAAATCACACCCTGGATTATGACAAAAAGCATTAAAATTGTCTTCAATTCATCTACCGGCAATACTACCCCCATTCCTGGAGCACTTAATCCGGCAGCAAGTTGAGAAACCATCCCAACTATTAAAGGCCCAACAAAACCACTTGATGCTATGAAAAACATTGCCTGCATACCTGTTGATGCCTTTCTTTCATGTTTTATTCGAAGTATATCTCTTACATCATTTGCTACATACACCAGAATATCCGCCATGGGGGCTCCTCTTTCCAGTGCTTCAATTATAATCATCATTGAACGATAAATAATTGGGGATCTTTTATTTCTAAGGGCAAGTGCCCGTAATGCTTCAGCGATTGATTTTCCTTTTTTCACCTCTTCAACTGTTCTTCTAAATTCTTCAGTCAATGCTCCAAATTTTGTTCTTGTAATGTCTTCTAATGCTTCTGGAAAAGAGACTCCTGCCCTCAAGGTGCTGGCAAGATAAAAAAACGCATCTGGCAACATTTGTTCCATTTCAGCTATCCTTTTTGAAATCCTCCAGTTTGGATAGACTATAAGAAGCAAAATCAGTGCCATCACACATCCAAGAAGAGCATAGAGGATATTTTTGGTAACAAAATATGTGCCTATTAACACACCAAAAGAAGACAAAATTGAGATTGTTATATATTCCTCAGCCAAGAACTTTATTCCCGCGGAATAAAGTAAGAACTCATACCTTTTTAAGACTTTTTCAGGGATCATCTTGGAGATCAAATAGACAATAATCCTCCATCGGCGGAATGAGTATCTTCTCATTGACATTCACCTCGGTTCTCTACGCTTTATCATGACAATCATCACAAACGCCAGCATGGGGAAACCAAAAATTAGTATCACTGCCAAGCCTGAGATTGGTAATATAAGCCTTTTTGCCATTATAGAAGCTGCCAAAACTGCTACAATTAACAGTGTTGGCATAACAGTCGTGATAAACATGTAAACAAAAGCCACTCCACCAATTTTTTGAACATAATCAACTAATTTCATCCTGTATTCAAAAGAAAAATCCTCAGCCATTTTGTAAAGAATCTCAGCTAAGTTACCACCAAATCTTATTGCCCTTAAAATTTGTTTTACAACCCTACTAATGTTCTCTGAATTCATCCTCCTTTCAAAGTTTGTTAACGCCTCCTCAAAGGATGATCCTGTTTGCATCTCTCTTACAACAATTGCAAATTCCTCAGAGGCCACTCCGTAATCAGCCCGAGAAATTGAAACTAATGTCTCGGCTATACCTACTCCTGCACTTAATAATGCTGCCATGTGTCTTAGTATATAAGGGAGTGCCTTTTCTACTTCAGCTACCCTGTTTCTCCAGACAACTTTGGGATAATGACGCATGTACACAAAGGTAATGATAAAACCCAATAAGCCAATCATAAATGCTATGCTGATAGGTACCATAACGAGGGTTGCAAAAATAAAAGAAAAGATTCCAGCTAAAAAAGATAAAATCAACATCAGGGCTACATATCTTTCCTTAAAAATTCGCATATTTGCCCTATACAGATCTCTATCAAGGCCTTTAAGTGATTTTGTTATTAATTCAACTGGACCTCTGAAATATTTTAAAACAGCATCTGTAAGTCTTTTGGACAAGGGACTTTGAATTTCTTCAAGTCTCATTTCCAGTATCTCTTCAATAGGTATTTCTTCCTCTTCCTTTTCCTCTGTTTCAATCTCTTTCTTTAATTGTTTCAAAAGGGCTATTTGCTCTTGAAGACTTCTACCTTTTGGAACTCTTCTAATAGGCTTTTCACTAACTTCTATAGTTACCTCCCCAATTCTTTCAAGAACACGGAGTAGTTTTACCTTAATGTCCAATGCCACCACCATGTTATAAACTAACCATGAACACTACTATATAAACTCCTTAACTTTATTTGCAAGTTCCATGGAAGATGCTTCTTGTTCAATAGTTTTTAGAAGTTCATCTGGATCAATATAGAAATGTCGTATATACTGCCCAACTTCTGATAGTGATCTAATGCCTTTCTCCAATAACCACTCCAACACTAATTTTCTCTTCTCCTTTTCAAATTCCAACTCCTTCAAAGTGAATCCAGAAAACTGAGAGAGTGTATTCATGAACCTACTCGGCACTCCTGTCGAGACAAGTGTATCTTTTGCTGGATCATATTTGTATAATGTATTAAGCTGGACACTATCTCCTTCAATCCCCGAGACCTCGGAAATTTCAACTATCCTCCTTAAGGTTCCTCTTTTTCTGCTATGATATCTTACCTGCATTATTATAATATCCAGTGCAGGTATCATAATCCTTGGAACATTCATTGGAGGGCTTTCAAGCCTTATAATAGTCTCTCTTGCTGAATTAGAGTGTATTGTTCCCATACAATTGGATACCAAAATACCATTTGCAACATAGTTGTGGTCATCCTCAACCGTAAGATCATAGAGATACTCTATCCCAAGTTCCTTTGGATCAACTTCTTCGACACTAACAACTTCATCCCAGTAAACATCCCCATCAGCAAGGAGCTCGAGTCTCTTTGCAAATGCCCATGCTTCTGAGTCGTTAATATCCCGAGCAACCCTCTGAAAAGCTAACGCTATTCCTTTGAGAGCTGAGCGTCTGATTTCAGATGCTCTGTTATGTTCAATATGCCTGATTAAGCTTTCCGAAACTTTCTCTCCCGCATAGGTTGAGGCCAGTTTGGAGAGCTCTGTCACAGTTAAGTTCAATCTTTCCCTCAACGGCTTTATCATCTTGCTGGAAATTGGTATGCGATAAACATGATTTCCGCGATAGTTCTTCTTGTTCTCTATAATCTTCCGGAGTTCTTCTCTACGCTTGGTATTTTGAAGAGGAATTAGCTCATAGAACTTTTTCAAGTCCTCAATGCCTCTTACTATGACTCTAAAGATATAGCCTTCTTTGAAGCCTCTATTCTTTTGTTTTGATACCGTGCTTATAATACCAAGCCTTTGGAGAGCATACCATATCTTTCTTGCACCATTTTCGCTTTTCGTTATTAGCATTATTGAAGGACCTTTGCTATCAACGTATGCATCGGCATCAAAGAGACCAGCTATAAAATGCCTTATAAAATCCTCACTGTGTAACACAGCATCAGGTACGTTCCAGCCATCTGATTTTTTGCCCTTTGGAATTGAGAATATCCTTGATAGCATCTCAGCAAATATCTTGGAACCAAAGGTTACGACTTTGCTCGTTCCATTGTCTTTTATAGCTGGTTCTGAATTTGGAAGATACTCCTTTACGGCATTTATGAACGCACTCATATACCCTTCGTCATCAAATGTTGCAGATATATAATAGCCATTTGAAGATATGTACCCATCTCCAAGAATAACCCCAGCGATATATGAAAGCCTGCCATCAAGCTCTCTAACGATTTTTACAGGTGCTGAGTTTATTGACATAAGATATTCAGCATCCTCTGGGGGTACTCCATTGTTCTTCACTTTCTTGTATCTCTTTCCTAAAATCCGAATATCCCCATTTCCATTCGGAACAAGGTAGTAGCGACTTATCCCTGAATACATTTCCAGAGAGACTTTGTAACCCCTATTTGGCACCTTTGGAGGTCTCATCATTACTGCAACCCTATCCCCAACCTTGAGCTTTGCTGCCTCTTTTCTAACGACATCACCATCAGAGAACACAAAGAATGGATGAGTTTTTGTGAGGATAACTTCATTGCCTGTCCTTGTCGTAATTTTCATAAGCTTCTCTCCTTCCCTTACTTTCCTTCTCCATATCTTTGAGACCGTATGAGTGCCAGACTTCAAATCGGGTCCAACGCTAACAACATTAAAGCGATCCTTTTCCTCCAGCTCAATGTACTCCAAATCTTTGTACGTTCTTATTTTCTCCTTGTATCTCTCAAACAATTTGTTACAAAGCGTGCCGATTAATTCAAATCTTCCATCAGAAAGCTGTATTATTGAGAAATCATATAACGCTCCATTATGTCCCGTATTCATTGCTGTAAACATTGTTCTTGCTTCAGGTCCTCTTACCTCACCGATAATAATCCTATCAGGTCTCATACGCAATGTATTCTTAACAAGATCATCCATTGTGATTTCTCCCTTTCCTTCAATATTTGGTGGCCTTGTTTCTAATCTAACCCAGTGCTCAATGGGCAACTGCAATTCTGCTGTATCCTCTATACTGATAACCCTCTCATTAGGAGGTATAAACATTGCAAGGGAGTTCAATGTAGTTGTTTTACCAGAACCAGTTCCACCAGCTACAAGAATGTTTGCAGGCTTAACTCCTAAGCCATCGACAAAAATCCACAGTAACGCAGCGATGTCTAAGCTAAACGTACCATATCTAATTAAGTCGATAATAGTCAATTTGTCTTTTTTGAATTTTCTAATTGTTAAAGTAGGACCATCCAAGCTTATGGGTGGGATTGTAGCATTTACTCTGCTCCCATCTGCTAAACGAGCATCTAAAAGCGGGCTTTGTTGATCAATTCTTCTACCGACTTCTCTCGCAATTCTCTCTATGATATTTAAGAGTTCCCTTTCACTCTCAAAAACAATATTTGTTCTGCACATGTTAAATTTTCTGTGCCATACATATACTGGTTTTCTCACCCCGATAACCATAATTTCTTCGAGATTATCATCTCTCACCAACGGATCTATCTTTCCGTAACCAATCATATCTTGAACAATCAATTGAGCAAACAACTCAATTTTTCCTTCAGAAAACGTTGGCGCCATGTCTTTAGCCAATTGTTTTATTGCCTTAAAGAATATCCTTCTTCTCTCTTCAATATCTGGGATACTCTCTGGATTTACCCTAATTTGCACAACAGCTCTATCTTTAATCATGTTGAGTAGCTTTTTCTCTTCATTGCTGAGTTTGGGTAATTTGAGCTCATAAATGGGCACTGGTTCCCATTTAGCTTTTATTATCCTCACATTTCCATACTCCGCTAATACTTCAATCTCACTTTCAGGAGCTAAGAAAGGCAGTTTTCTTTGTTGAGATTGAGCTTCTCCTAAAATTCGCTGGAGTGCAATTGAAGCCTCTGGAGTAGACTTTATCAGTGTATCGGATGTAGACTCCTCAGAAGTTTCATAAAAAATTGGTAAACTACTCTTTTCTCTCTCCTCAATCCCCCCCTTACCAGATTCTTCTTTAAGGAGATCCTCAAGGGGAGTTGCACCTTTATTCAATATTTCGTTTATCCAAAATAACCCAGATTTTTTCTTTTTCTTTTCTTCCACTGGAACTCACCCTTTTTACATTCTCCCACTTTACCTGATAACTTATATCAATACTACTTTCCCCAAGCCATATTACCCATATCGGGAAATCAACTTTATCTTTATCATAGTTTCTAAGCTGAACACTTTCTCTTACTGCTTTGCCAGTAATTAACCTATCAGAAAGGGAAAACAATACAAAATTCTTTTTAGTAGTGTTTAAAATTCCCATAGACTTGTTGCTATATGTTTTGAGAGAGAGGTAAGATTTCAAGAATGCGGAATAATCCTTAAACCACATGGTATATTCGGGATTAAAATCATAGTGCGTTGCTTCTACAAAAATTACAGGCATGCCTACTGCAAAAACATAGTTCCCGTCATAAGGCGAATTCTCAATCCTAAGTTCGACTTTTCCATGGTACTTTACAATCATAATATCCCCCATAATAACATCAGAGATTTTAAGCATTTTTGGAGATACAACGAGTTTTGGATACACTATCCCCTGGAAAATGTTGGTGGTCTTAGATGTATAATTTGCCGGAATCAGTATTGTTTCGTTTATCATGACATTGACCTTTAAACTTTCATATGGATCTATCCAAAATCCGGGCAAAGAATTTAACTTCTCTATCCCCCTATAGGATTCTCTGTATAGTGTGTAGCTATATTGGGGATTCACAATCACGAATTTTGAAAAAGGGGTAGGATTTACTAAGGTAACATTTAAATTCATTGATAACTCTCCAATGGGACTACCACTTACCGATGGAAGGCTTAATTCAATCAATATTAACAAAAATAACAAGATCAGAAATTTTCTCATAGATTACCCCCCAGTTTCAATTTTTACTATGTATATTTCATTTTTATACTCTAATATCTTTGGGACAAAATCTGAGGGAACTTCGAAAATAACAAATACTTCAGTATTAGGATCAAGTACAAGCATTCTTGTATCGTTTTCTAAATTAATAATTTTCCATCCATATTTGGAGAGCTGTTCTTTCACATCATCCGGAGCATTAATTTTCCCGGCAGCTATCGCTTTTAAAACTTCAGCAAGATTAACATTATAATTGTAATATGCACTTGAACTTTCACTACTTGATTGGGTTGTGGAATATTGATTAGTATTTGATTGAGAATTTGAAAGAGATTCTTCTCCAACATTGTATGATGTCGATTGAGACGTGGTATACTCTGTTGAAGATGAGGACGAAATTGAACTCCCCTCTCCTTGAGACTCACTGAGTGATATTTGGCCAGCTGAAGTTGGAAGTAATATCAAATCTAAATAACCTTCATCAGCAATTTCAAAATATTTCCCATTCGTCTGGTTTTTGGCATAGATTTTTATCTTATCCCCTGAAGACAAAAATGCTCCCACAACATTCTCCCGTTTCACCACTAGTGCCATTTTAACCATCTCAACTTTCTCAACACTGTATTTCATTAACTCATGATAATCAGTTATTTTTCCTAAAACTTGCTTAGCTTCGATTTTTGTATAAATATGAGACTCATTATCCTTTCTGAGAATAACTTGCTGTGTCGGAGTTGCGTCAATCAAGTAAAAGTAATACTTCTTCCAAAGGTTAGTTAAGTATGGATTTGGATCAACAGAAAGAACTTCTTCCTTGGTCTTAGCTTCATTAACTCTTTGTTTGAGTTCGTTCAATATATTGATGGCTTCAGTTCTAATATCCTCAGGTAGAGGCTGTGATAGCAACTGGTCAAATGCCTGAGTAATTACTATAATCTGCTGACTTTTTAGCATATTTAACTCCTCAACTTCTTTCTTTTTGCTTTCTACCTCTTTTTGTTTTCGTATTTCAGCCAATCTTTTCTCATATGCTGCTTTTACATTAATCTTATTAAGCTCCTCAATACTTTTGGCAGATTTTATCCGTTTGATTAATTCAAATTTTACAGTATCATTTGCCAGTTCACCTTTGAAATAGGTATTAACCTCAGCTATTTTCGCTTGTTTTATTGCTTCAAGTTTTTTCGTTTGTTGTTTTTGGATGAGGGTGTAGATACCAATAGAAGCAATCAAAATGATTACAATTATAACAAATGCTCCAATTAGTATCCTCTTCTTTCTTTCTTTTTCTCTCAAAGCCCCAATTTTGGAGATTTTCTTTTGAGACTCAGCAAGAGGAATAGGTTTTGTAGGTTTTGTTTCTCGCTGAAGTGGAGCCCTTCCTAACTCTCTAAGTTTTCTGATCTTTTCTTCAATGTCTTCAGCCACAATAAGCACCACCATTAAAGTTATCGTCATTAACAGTTAATATCCCATATATTTCGAAGTAATTTTTAATCTCAAATCTTATTTACATTTCGGTGGTGGATATGGAAAAACTGGTCATAAGAGCTATAAAAATTAGGGGAAAATGCCCAGTATTCAAAGTTGGGGACAAAATAGTTATTGAAGGGCCACAAGTAAAGTTAGAGGAAACAGATGCGATATGCACTCATGCATTTGCCTCACTAATACCTTATATAGTAGCACTTAGAAAAGGAGTTAAGCCAAGCGAAATTGGCCTAGGGAAAGGAGATAAAGCCTATGTGCAATGCCTTGATCCCGGACCGCCTTATACCGATGGAGGGACTGTGATATTTGAGATAACGGTGGTGCGAGATGAAACAGAGAAAAGCATGGAGGGTAGTGAGAGAAGTAATAGACGAAGCTGATATTGTAATTGAGGTAGTTGATGCAAGAGATCCAATTGGAACGAGAAATCTAAAGGTTGAGAAATTAGTGAGGGAAAGCGGGAAAAAACTGCTCATAGCTATGAACAAAGCAGATTTAGTTCCTAAAGAGTGGGCTGAGGATTATAAGAGAAAAAGCGATGTTCCTATGGTTTTTATCAGTGCAAGAGAGAGAAAGGGAACAGGGATGCTAAGGAAAGAAATCAAAAAGATAGCAAAAGAGCTATTTGATGAAGGAAAAGAAAAAGTTAAAGTTGCGTTAGTTGGCTATCCAAATGTCGGAAAGAGCACGATAATTAATGTTCTCAAGGGTAAACATGCTGTTGGTGTTGCCCCAATTCCCGGATACACAAAAGGGAAACAGCTTATAAGGCTAAGCAAGAAAATTTGGCTCATAGATTCGCCAGGAGTCGTTCCAATAGACGATTTTGATGAGCTAGTCATTAGGGGAGGCTTTCCAGCGGACAAGATTGAAGACCCAGTAAAGCCAGCGTTAAAGCTTATTAAACGTATTCTTGAGACCAGAAAAGAAGCTTTGACTGAGAAATATGATATCCAAGAGTTTGAAAGTGAAGAGCAGATTTTAGAGGCAATTGGCAGAAAGAAAGGTTTACTTAGAAAGGGAGGGGAGGTTGACATCGAAGAAGCTGCCCGCTATTTCCTCAGAGAATGGCAGACTGGAAAGTTTACTCTTTTTGGGAAGGAAGAAAAGAGAGAAGAAGAATTCCAGTGGGCATACAGTGATATCCTTGAGGAGATTGAACGAGAACTTTTGCTAGACCCGAGGAGAATACTCTGGAAGTTTAGAGAGAAGATTGAACCAAGCAATGTGAAGAGAGTTGGGATTAAGGAAATTGAAGGCTTTACTGTGGGTATAGCAACAGGGTTTAAGAAGTGCGATGGTGGGATTAAGCTTTTGGAAAAGCTGACTGGAAAGAAAGTCATAGCGAGTGAATGCTTTGGAAAGAAGTGGAAGGGAGTTATAGCAATTTTGGACTGACCTTCCTCCCCGTCCTGAAGGACAGGGGTTCCCAACATGGGAACTTCGGTTGCGGTAGACCGCATACGGCCCGGTCAGAGAGCCCTCCTCCCAACGGACATGCCGTTAGGCATCATCAATACTAACTATAATGTAAAATTTATAAACTTTATGATAGTAGTAAATATAGTGTGTGACATGAAACTCACACAAACTTTCAAATTAATGCAACCAAACAAGGGGAAGAGAGAGTTATTAGATGCAACCATCAAAAGGTTCAAAGAATGTGTTAATACTTGGCTTTTCGAAATTGAACAACTTGGAAAATACCCAACGAGAAAAAATGTCCATTCTTTTGCTTATAAAAGAGTTAGGAAGCAATTCAAAGACCTGCATTCCAACGTGGTTCAAGAGGCTATGAACAGGGCCATTGAAACTTATAGAGCGTGGCTTAGAACAGGAGGACAAAAGCCAACTTTTACAGCGGATATCATTTCGTTCAAGAACGTTGACGTCAAAATTGACAGGCATTTCATTAACGTCCCGCTAATTAACAATGAGAGGGTTTGGTTGCCTATGTACGTTCCAAAAAAGCTTAGAAAGTTTCTCAACATGAAGCATGGTAGAGTTCAAATTTCAAGAATTGGCAATAAATACTATGCCCAAATCAGCTTTGAAGTTCCCGAACCAGAGCCTTACAAACCAAAAGGCTGGCTTGGAGTTGATATTGGAATTAACCACATCGTCGTTGTTTCAGACGCCAATGGAAAGGTAAACAAGTTCTATGATAGTGCAATTGCATGGAAAAAGAGTATTGAATATAGAAGGGCAAAATTGCAGTTTCTCAAAGACAAGGGGATTAAAAAAGGAGCATGGAGGGTTCTTAAGAGATTTTCCCATAAGGAGAAGAACAAAATGTCTTACATAAACCATAAGATTGCAAAGGAGATTGTTGAGTTAGCCAAGCATTATCGTTATGGAATTGCAATCGAGAACCTTAAGGGAATCAGGCATCATTACAATGCAAAAAGGCATAGAAAAAGGCTTCACAAATGGGCGTATAAGGATTTAATTAATAAAATTGTCTATAAGGCTAAACTAAATGGTGTTCCTGTCGTTTTTGTTGATCCAAGAAACACTTCAAGAACTTGTTCTAGGTGTGGATATTTGATAGAGAAAGGACTCAAGGGAAGATGGTTTAAATGCCCAAAATGCGGCTTTCAATTAGATAGAGACTTAAATGCGGCAAGAAATATTGCTAAAGGGGTTTCTTCCCATGATTCCAACCCGCAGGGAAGTGAGTAAGATGAGGCTCTTATTGACAACTTCACAGGGAATTGAAGATTTAGCCAAAAAAGAAGTTGAAAGATTATTTGAGAGCAAAGGAATCAAAATTAGTGTCGAGGAAAAGCCCCTTGGAGTTGAAGGCCGCTTAATTGCAGAAGTTGAGGAGAGTTTTTACACCGATGAGAAAGGTAAAAAGAGAGAATTCAGCCCAGCAACTTTCCTCAACGAGAATTCTCGACTTTTGCATCGTGTAATAGTTGAGATAGCATCGTTAAAATTTAAAGGAATTGAAAGCCAAGAACCAGAGAAAGCCCTTAGGGAGATTTACAATTTCGTGTATTCTCTTCCAATTGAAAACTATGTGAAAATAAGGGAAAGCTTTGCTGTGAGACCTTTCAGAAAAGGCGAGCATAAGTTTACAAGCGTTGATATTGCAAAAACAGTTGGGAGTGCAATTTATGACAGATTGAGCAAATTTGGAAAGCCCAAAGTTAATTTAGACCATCCATCTGTAATTTTTAGGGCTGAGCTCATTGATGATGCATTCTTCTTAGGAATTGACACAACTGGAGATTCTTCTTTGCACAAGAGGCCTTGGCGTGTCTATGACCATCCAGCTCATCTGAAAGCTTCAATAGCAAATGCAATGATTGAGCTTGCTGAGTTAGATGGTGGCTCCGTTATTGACCCAATGTGCGGAAGCGGGACTATATTAATCGAGCTGGCTTTGAGAGATTATGGAGGGAGAATAATAGGAATTGAGAAATACAAGAAGCACTTAAGAGGAGCCAGAATGAATGCTTTAGCGGCTGGGGTTTTGGATAAGATTGAGTTCATTCAGGGAGATGCCACAAAGCTTACTCAATACGTTGACAGCGTTGATTTTGCCATAAGTAATTTACCCTACGGCCTAAAAATAGGTAAGAAAAGCCTAATCCCGAAGCTTTACATGGACTTCTTCTCTGAGCTGTCAAAAGTTTTAGAGAAGAGAGGGGTTTTTCTAACAACAGAAAAAAGAGCGATTGAAGAGGCATTTGAGGAGAATGGATTCAGGATTCTGCATCACCGATTAGTGGGGCATGGTGGATTAAGGGTTCATCTCTACATCATACAATAAAACTTTTAAGCCGATTCTCTTTACTCTTTTCGGTGATAGTATGAAGAAAGAAGGAATCATTTTGGTGGCATTTGCAGGGGTGCTTCTCTTGGGAGCACTGGGGTATTTTGTCATATCCCACTACAGAAACTTCAATTACGAATGGAAAACAAACCTCAATGAATATAAGGTGTACCACCTCCTTGGAGACTCAATACTGAATGGATACATAAAAGCCAACGGAAAGATAAGCGTTTACATTCTAACCAAAGAAAACTTTGAGAAAATGAAGCGGGGAGAGCACTTCGAATATTACAAAGCTTGGGAGCATGTGAAAACAGTTGAATTCAACGATGTCAAGATTTCACAAGGAGGCTACGTTTTGGTCGTTAAAAATGAAGAAAATAAGATGCAGTGGATTTCTGTAAAGCTAAGGGAAAAGAAATCAGCATAGTATTGACTTTTTTCAAGCCTCGCCCTTTAGGGCGGGGTACGAACCACTACCTAATTAGCCTTTAAGCACCGAAACTCTTTTAAACTCTGCAACGTAGTAAGGCCTCGAAGAGGCCACCGAGGACAAACTCTTTCAAAGAGTTTCATCATGGCCTATCCGTTTGGATATGCGACGCCGATAGGCGTCCACATTCCACGCCACCCGGCGTGGCCGTAAAAACTTTGAAAGGCGGCATCTGAACAATAACCCCGAGCCGCTCTGCGGTAGGGGTAATTGGCCGAAGACCCGGCCTGCGGGCTGAACCGAAACCGGCAACGGGAGTAGGTTATGAGCCCGCAAACCTCCCCGTCAATGGCAAGTCGCTGAAACCCTCGCAAAGGGGAGGAGGTCAGCTCTCCGCCAACACATTTTCTTTTAAAACTCCAATCCCTTCAATCCAGGCCTTCACAATGTCGCCGTTCCTTAGAGGGCCTACTCCTTCTGGAGTTCCCGTTGCAATTATGTCACCCTTTTCAAGCGTCATTATGCTTGAGATGTACTCGATTATCTCCGGAATCTTAAAAATCATCTTGCTTGTCCTTGAGAGCTGCCTAACTTCTCCGTTAACCCTCAGCCCTATCTCAAGGTCGCTTGGATCAAGCTCTTCCTTTGGAACAATCCTTGGTCCAATAGGTGCAAAGGTGTCAAAGCCTTTAGCAACTGTCCAAGGGAGACCCTTCTTTTTCGCTTCGCTTTGCAGATCTCTCGCAGTAATATCCATGAAAACCGTGTAGCCCAGCACATAATCCATGGCTCTTTCTCTTGGGATGTCTTTTCCTCTTTTCCCTATAATAACGGCAAGCTCAACTTCGTGGTGAACTTCTCTGCTCTTT
The DNA here is from genome assembly GCA_964615185.1 of uncultured Thermococci archaeon. Lineage (GTDB taxonomy): Archaea > Methanobacteriota_B > Thermococci > Thermococcales > Thermococcaceae > Thermococcus_B. The sequence goes on along the minus strand of CAZTOS010000031.1, from coordinate 4,016 downwards.
CGTGGCAAGATTATAGTTTGATTCGGCCCTATCAAAGCGGAAGGAGGTTTTAAGAAAATTACAGGCTCTTTTGGAACCTCATGACCTAACTCCTTTGCGTGTTCGGCATAATTCCTTCCGAGGCATATTATCTTGCTCGGATTGACTTCATAAAAGCCATCTCTAAAGGGCAAGCGGATCATGTGACCACCGTGATACATTAGGATTCAGCATTTATAACTCTGTTCAATGCCTCGGTAAAGAGGGAGTTCACAAAAGTTTTTGCTTAAGAGAACAGCTCGATTAGAAACCTTGGAATGTCTTCTTTCTCAAGCACAATGACATTTCGCGGATACTTGCGGTGAGCTTTCCCAGCCTTAACTTCAACCCTAAGCCCATCAGCAATGGCATCAATCTCATACCTATCTCTGTAATAGTAAATTTCACCAAATTTCCGGTATAGATGTTCTTGAACTATATTTTCATAAATCGCAGATTCTACAGGCTTAGTTCCACTCCATAAAGAAAACAGCCTTAGGAGAAGAGGGTCTCTGAAGAATATTTTCTTTTCTCTTTTGTACAGAACCCGGGAACCTTCTTTGAGATAAGCAAACTCAAGAACATATAAATCTCTGAGAAATTCAAGATAATCTTGTATGACTTTGTATGAGTATCCTGAGGTTTTTTCAGCTAAAGAACGAAAGCTTGTTGCAGAGGGAATGGTGAGCATTAAAGAAGAAAACACTTCTTTCATTATTTCCAAGCTCTTGCCAAAGCGAACAAATTCGCCAACATATGAGCTCAAAATGTCATCAACTGGCATGCCATTTATGCTTCCAGGAAAGCCACCAACTTGAAGATACCTGTCAAAAAGCTTCAGCACCTCATCATAACGAAGTCTCCACTTTTTAATCCCATGGACATTGAGAAATTCCTTGAAATTGAGGAGCAGGACTTCAACTGTTTTCCCTTTCCCTCTCCGCCCCGGAAACAGCTCCATATCTCGTCTAACCTTCAAAGCACTTGAACCAGTGACTGTAATAACCGCATTTTCAAGCTCACCAGCATCTATCAATGGTTTGATGGCCTTCCACCATTCTCTTAGACTTGTGACCTCATCAAGGAATACAAAAGGCTCTTTTTCCTCTTTGAGGAACTCTTCAATGAGCTTTCTAAGTGTTATAAAGTCGGGAAAATTTCACAGTTGAGGTAAAGAATTCTCTCAGGTTCAACTTTTTTAATAAGCTCTGAAATCAAAATTTTTATCCCCGTTGTCTTCCCAACTTGTCTCGGCCCAAGGACAAAATTGAGAGAAAAAGGTTCCAAAGAAAGCTCATCAATCCACTTCGGTCTCCACCTGTATCCCTGAGATCTCCACAGCTTGATGTGATAATCTTCTCTATTTTCCCACCATGAATTAAACTTAGCAATTTCTTCAAGCATGAGAATTTTAAGTTCTCAGATATTTATAAAGATTGCGAATTTATATTTCTCAACTATTTATAAACCCTGAGAACTTAAAATTCTCATGCTGTTATATTAAAAACATAAAACAAAAGAAAAAATCACTTCCTCAGAGGCTCTGGGATTGCTTTGTCCCACTGCTCTTTTGCAAGTTTTCCAGTGTATTTAAACTTCTCAAGTTCACCTTTAGCTTTCTCCCTTCTCTTTTGGTGCTCTTTAAGGAATTCCTGAACTTTCTTTATGAGATAGCGCTTGCATTCTCCACAAAGTAAAGCTCCGCTCTTACATGCGTGGTATCTCTCAAGCAGAGCCTTATCATCTGGCTCAAAGAATATCTCGAGCCACTTGAAGACAACACACTTCTCCGGATTTCCACCTTTTTCTCTCTGCTCTTTCAGCGTTGGCTGACCGCCTGTTAAAGCAAACTTCCAGATCTTTTTGCCCGCCTCTTCTGGATCATCTGTTAAATAAACAGCTGTTTCTGGCTTTGAAGCACTCATCTTCCCTTCCAATCCAGTCAAAGGAGGAACGAACTTGCTGTGGAGTGCGGCAGTTTTGTAATACCCCAAGCTCTCAGCAAAGTCGCGCTGAATTCTCCAGTACGGGTCTTGATCTATCGCCGCTGGAATTAGGCATCTCCTCTTTTCAAAGAACGTTGGAGCAGCTTGAATTGCTGGGTAAAAAATCATTCCAATCTTGCTCTGTTCTGTAAAGCCGAAAACAGCCTTAGCCATTGAGTATGTCACTTTTTTCGCTATTGGAATAGCCATTTCATAAATCTTCGTGAATTCGCTGTCTTGGAATATGAAAGTCTTATCTGGATCAAAGCCAACTGCAATTATGTCCAAAATATTATCATAAGACCATTTCTTGGTGTCTTCAAAGCTTAGATTTGGCTTAAATAGGAACTTCTCATCATCCGTGATTTGAACATATAAATTGACTCCAAATCTCTCCTGAAGCCATTTCGTTGCGAAGAAAGGAATTATGTGACCAATATGCATCGGCCCGCTCGGACCTCTTCCCGTATACAGGAAAAAGCCCCTTCCCTCTTCGTAGTCTTTAAGGACTAAGTCATAATCTCTGTGGGAGAAGAAGAACCTTCTCCTGAAGTAGAGCGGCAGTTCACTCTTTGTCAGCACGGCTGTCTTTTCCAAAAGGTCATCTGTTAACGGTTGTGTTCCAAATTCCTTTATCAGCTTGTCGTAATCCACCATTCCTTCGACATCCCATGGCGTAACCTTGAATTCAGCCATCAAAAGCACCTCCAAAAGCTTTGATAAAACAAACTAACCCAAGTAAAAGAGTTTTGAGTTCAACATTAGCTAAGCCAAAAACAATCACCGAGCATGATTTAAAAAATGCAAGAGGAGAATTTAAAGTTTTCCCTTCCAAGAATGATACTGTTAGGGCAAATTTTGGCATCACCTCTTGGAGCCATTCAGTTACCCCACCAGGGGAGCATTAACCGAGAATGATGCCAGGCAAAATTATACCAGAAAGCAAACAGAAAAACACGTCAATTGCTGCCCAAAGGTATCTTTTCTCCCTGTTGATTTTTGTCATTCTCTCGTCAACTGCAATAAAATTTCTTTGTTTCCTCATCGCGAGGAGTTTTGGCTGGTAAATTATTTTTGCGAGTGAATGTTTTGTCAGCAACTTAACCCTAACGCCTCACTGCTTATCCCGACAGTATCTTAACCATTTGTGAAACAGCCCTTATATAATCTTGTAAATTTTTCTCATATCAATGTATTCTCTCACTTTTTTTGAAACGTCTTTTATTACTTCTTCCCAAATATCAAAAGGGACTTTTGGCGAGGGCACAAGAGGATCTAAGTCCGGAAGTTCTGCCAACTCTGGAAGATATGGAATAACCCCTAAGATATCCTTTCCAATCCTTTTCTGGTAAAACTAATTTGATCCTACTTATTCCAAGTTTTATATATTTTTCTTCTATTCCCATGCCCAAAAGTTCATCGGTTCTAAATTTGTTTAGTATCACACCTTTCACTCTTTCTCTTTCCTTTTCTTCTAGATAAGATAGCGCTCCTGGAACTGAATCTAAATTGTCAGTGACGAAAACAACAGGAGCATCAGCAATTTTAGCAGTTTCCATATTAGCTATCTCAAGCAATTCACTAAAAGGCCCAAAACCAAAGAGTTTTGCTGGTCCTGAGCCTTCGATACAGATAATGTCGTACTCTTCTGATAAGCTTTTTAAAGACCTTCTTGCAGCCTCTTTTATGTATTCAAATTCTTCTTTAAATCCTAACATTGACTTTAGACTTGCTTTTATAAACTCTTTTCTTGGATCATAATTTCTTCTAATGCATTCACCTTCTAAAAATATATCGAACTTACCATTGCCCAAAGGCTTTAGAGTATACGGGTTCATTCTATAGTCTGGCTCTTGTCCAGCAGCTATAGCTTGCAATGCTTGGGCATATCCAAATTCTTTTCCATTTTTGACATAAGTTACTGGAGTTAAGTTTAAGGTTTTGAAAGGTGCTACTTTATATCCATCCTCTTTAAAAAGCCTGCAAAGTAAAGCAACCACAAAACTTTTTCCA
>CAZTOS010000030.1:0-24839 GCA_964615185.1 uncultured Thermococci archaeon | reverse complement strand
AGGACGCCGGCCTCCCAAGCCGGCGACCCGGGTTCAAATCCCGGCCACCGCACCACAAACTTTTCTTGCAAAAGCTTGACCAAAAAGGCTAACTGCTTAAGTCTTATAATACCCAAACGCCCTCTAATTTGAGAAGAATTCCAATTTTGGTAGGACTTCCTAAACTTTATTCCTTGCTGTAAATCCATTTCAACAAAGGTGGTGTTATTATAGTGGTCACAAACACCATAAAAATGGCAACCGTTAGAGCATCGGCACCAATAATCCCGCTAGCCATTGCCATTGCAAGCATTGCGAGCTCAACACCAAGTCTTGGTATCATGCCTATACCAATCCTTAAAGAGGGTTTTAACCCAAACCCGCTGAGATATGCCCCAAGTCCGCACCCGATTATTTTGCTCAATATCGCTGCCACGGCATAAATTACCGCAAAGACTCCTGCATGCAAGATGTAACCCAACTCAATTCTCATCCCGACTTCAACAAAGAAGAGAGGTATAAAGAGGGAGTATCCCAAGATGTTAATTGGGCTTTCAACTCTCTTTTTGTAACTTGTTTGACCCAGTGTAAGACCGACCATATATGCTCCCAAAATTGAGGCAAGATTCAAATGTTCTGCCAGATATGCAAAAAATATCAAGAATACTATTGCAAAAGTTGTTGTTGATTCTGGCAGATCTATCCGGGAAATCTTCTTAAATGCCTTTTCCGCAAGAACTGGGCCAAGATATAGAAAAATTGCCAGAAATCCCGCAACTTCAATTAAGATTTCAATAACAGCATCGTAGTGAATACTCCCCTCCCTCAGCAGAGAAATAACGATTGTCAGCACCAATATACCCAAAACGTCATCAACCACAGCCGCAGCTAAAATTGTGGTTCCTTCTCTCGTCCTCAATCTCCTGAGCTCCATCAGTACTCTAACAGTTATGCTGACACTTGTGGGTGTCATTATTGCACCATAAAGAAGAGCCTCATGAAATTCAACGAAGGGAAGCGATACAAGAAACCCAAACAAAAATGCAACAGCCACTCCAATTCCTGCAACAAGTATGCTCGGCTTTCCAACTCGTTTAAATTCGCTGAGGTCACTTTCAATGCCAGCCAGAAACAGAAGAAGAAGCACACCAAGGTTTGCAAATTCACGAATTATCTCATTACTTTCGGCAAAAACTCCAATTATCAACCCTCCAAGAATCTGGCCAAGAACAACAGGCTGACCGAGTTTTTCGAATATCCAGCCCAAAAGCTTTGCTGTGGCAAGCATCAAAGCTATCATCAGCAGGGTTTCCATTCGCTATTCCCCCGTAAATGCCCATTTAAGTAAAGGCGGTGTTATTATTGTTGTTATAATTACCATAGCTACTGGGATTGAAAAGATTCCCTGATCAAACACCCCCTCAGTTAAAGCAACATTAGCTATAATCAAAGCAACTTCCATCCTCGGTATCATGCCAACACCAACACGGAGGGCTTCCTTGGGCTTGAACTTAGCTAATAACGCACCAGCTCCACACCCCACGATCTTACCAAAAATACCAATAAAGGAGTAGAGGAGTGCAAAAGTTCCTGCATGAAGGAGTACTCTGACATCACTTTTTATACCAATGCTGACCAAAAACACGGGGACAAATAATGAATATGCTATCGTCATTATTTTAGTTGTTATTCTTCTGGCTTCATCTGTTTGGGCTATTATTAAACCCGCTAAATAAGCCCCAGTAATACCAGCTATTTGGAATTTTTCAGCTATGTATGCAAATATCAGCATTATAGAAAGGGCAAAGGCAGTAACAGTTTCTGGCAGTTCAATCTTTGATGACAACTTTAGGGTCTCTTTTATGACAGGAGTGCCAAGGAGAATGCCAACAGTAAAGAAAAACACCACTTCTCCAAGGAGGATGACCAAGTCCTTAATATAGACATGGCCCTCTGTATTCAGCGCAACCAAAATTGTAAGGATAACAATGCCAAGAACATCGTCAACGACAGCAGCAGCCAGTATCGTTGTCCCTTCCTTCCCCTTAAGCTTCTTCATTTCCATTAAAATGCTCGCCGTTAATCCAACGCTTGTAGCAGTTAAAACCCCACCAAGAAAGAGAGCTTGAACTTTTGAATACCCAAAAAGTAGCGCGGAGACATAGCCCAGAAAAAAAGGCACAGCAACACCACCAACAGCCACAAGAAAAGCCGGAACACCAACACGCCTAAATTCCTCAATATTTGTTTCAAGACCTGCCAGAAAGAGAAGCAAAATAATACCAAGCTCACTTATCAAGTGCACATCCTCAGAATAGCTCACAAAATGCAGAATGGAAGGTCCGATAATTATCCCTCCAACAAGTTGACCTAATGCTGCAGGCATCCTTATCCTAGTCGCTAAATATCCGAAAACCTTTGCAACTATTAGTATGAGGGCAAGCTCAAGGAATACCTCCAATTTTATCGCCCCTTAAACAGACACAATTCTGATGAGCCTTATTATGTCTTTCACCTCTAAGATACCATAGACATGCTTTTCATCATCAACAACAGGAAGATGATGTTTTCCAGTTTCAATCATCAACTTTATCGCACGACCCAAATTATCATTGATGTGAATCGTTATAGGTTTCGTTACCATTATGTCCTCAACCCTTGATGCCCTGTTTAAAGTATATCGCTTTAAAAGTCCAAGCCCAGCAATTGAATACCTCCGAGGTGGGCTGAAGAAATGAAGTAAGTCCTTCATTGTAATAAATCCAAGAAGCCTGTCTTTTTCATCAACAACAACTGCGGAGGTCTCTTCCCCCCTAAGATTCTCTATGAGGGTTATGAGAGAATCTTCAGGACGAACCCTTAAGAAATCCTTATCCATGACAACCCTGACAGGAACTTTACATATATATCGGATATTATAGCTCAACTCCTTCTTTTTCTGCATTTGGAGGTGCTTTCTTTTTCCCACAACAATACACATCTTCTTTTTCTTCAGCTTTTCAGCACGTTCCACTCATGCCACCATAATATATTAAAACAAACTTGGGTTTAAATCTTTCTCTATGATAATCACAAATTTTATAAGTATGCACACTGCAAACCTTGGTAAGGGATATATGGTTTCTTTTGAAGGAAAATTTGACGTTGTCATTATAGGAGCAGGTCCAGCAGGCCTTTTTGCCGCTTATGAGCTTGCAGAGAAGAGCAATTTTAAGATAGCAGTGATAGATGAGGGAGGCGACATTGACCAGAGAGTTTGTCCGATGTATGAAGTCGGTTACTGTGTTGGATGCAAGCCATGTCACATAATGAGCGGCGTTGGAGGGGCTGGGGGCTTAAGCGATGGAACAATAAATCTAAGACCAGACATCGGCGGCGATTTAACTGAACTTACACACGACGAAAACTATTCTTGGCAGCTTGTGTGGGAGGTTGACCAGATATTTCTGAAGCATGGAGCACCAAGAAGGCTTTACAAAGGAAATGAAGAGCAAATTCGAGAATGGGAGAGAAGAGCTGCCCAAGCAGGTGTAAAATTCATCCCAATAATTCAGAGACACATTGGCTCTGACCATACAAAGGACGTGATAAAATCAATCAAAGAACATCTTGAAAGCAAGGGAGTAAAGTTCATTCTCTGGACAAAAGTTGAAGAATTTAGGCAAGGCGAAGTCATAGCGAGGAGAGGGAACAATATCTTCACAATTAAAGCCAGATACATAATCGTTGCTCCCGGAAGAGGAGGAGCCGACTGGTTCCATGAAGTAGCCCAAAAAATTGGACTAAAAGCCAGACATGGTCCAATAGATGTGGGAGTTAGGGTTGAAGTTCCCGCCATAGTGATGGAGCCTATAACAAGCATAAATCATGACCCAAAGTTTCACATCTACACAGACACATACGACGACTTCGTTAGAACATTTTGTACAAATCCATATGGCTTTGTCGTGGAGGAGAGGTATGACGGTTACGTCGGTGTAAATGGACATTCAATGAGAGACAGAAAAAGTAACAATACAAATTTTGCCTTTTTAAGCAGAATAGAGCTTACAGAGCCTGTTGAAGACACAACGGCTTATGGAAAGAGTATCGCTCAGCTGGCAACAACGATAGGTGGGGGAAAGCCAATTTTACAACGTTTAGGTGACTTAAAGAGAGGAAGGAGGAGTACATGGGCGAGAATAAGGAAGAGCAACGTTGAACCAACCCTGAAGCACGTTACCCCAGGGGATATAGCCATGGCTCTGCCCCATAGGGTTGTCACGAATATAATAGAAGGTCTCGAAAAGTTAGATAAAGTAATCCCTGGAGTTGCGAGTGATCATACTCTGCTCTATGCTCCAGAAATTAAATACTATGCAATGAGAGCTGAAGTAAATGAAGACTTGGAGACAAGCATAGAAAACATATTCGCTGCTGGCGATGGGGCGGGTCTTTCAAGGGATATAGTGAATGCAGCTGCAACAGGGCTTTTAGCAGCAAGGGGGATTCTGAAGAAGGAAGGAATGTATACAGAAAAAGAATTCAAGAAATCAGGTAATTGGAGAAAGATCATTGAATCCATGAAGGACTGACATTCTTAGACAATCTTAATCTCCTCATAGGGCACCATTTTAGGTTCGAAACCCTTCAGGATTGATTTTGCAAAGAAGATTCTCCTCTTAAACTTTGACATTACTTTGATGAATTCACTCTCTATCATTATAACTTGATCAGCGAGGTGATAAACGTAGTTGAAGAACTCTCTCGGAACATTGTCCATATTAAGCAAGAAGATTCCCAGCACACGTAGCCTTCCCCTCTCTGATGCCGTTAATAATCCATTCACAAACCATTTTGCATAACCTTCTCCAAACTCATGGTAAAAGCTATCCAAAGTTTCAACCAGACCAATTCCACCTTCAGCCTTTATGTCCTCTACCTTTAGGTCTTGTGCAATCTTTCTCTTTACCTCCCTAAACTTCATAGGAAAACTCTCCGGACTATACGCTCGAATTACATAAACGTTCTCACTCAACTCTGGCAAGTTGTACTTAGATGCATAAAGGTCCAAAACTGCCAAACGATTTTCTTCCATATAGTTTTCTAAATCAACTTCTGCAAACTTCATTCTATGCAGGGATCGCCTTAGAGGTGTTGAAACATTAAAGAAAATGCCCCTAACGCCCTGTTGGAGGATCTTGTCAAATATCTTCATCCCAAGCTCCCATCCATTGGAAAATTGATCATAAGCAATTAGGAGTATCCCATCCTTTATAACTCCGCCACCCAAGTACTTGTCGAAAACAAAAGAAACCGGATACACCTCCATAATTCACCACCACATTCTTATTTTCCTCCAAATTTATATTTTTTTGTCTATCGCGATGGATATATTATGACTATGCTTGAAATAGTGTTGCTAAAATCAGCGTGAAATATCAAAAGATTTCAAAGGTTAAGTCAAAATGTTTAAATTCATTTATCCCATTTTCCCTCTAAGGTGAGATAATGAGGTGCAAATTCTGTGAGAAAAAAGCCTACATCAAGCTCCACTACCCAAAAATATACCTCTGCAGAGAGCACTTCATAGAGTATTTTGAGAGAAAAGTTAAGAGAACCATTGAGAGATACAAGCTTCTAAAAAGAGATGAGAGAATTTTGGTAGTTGTAAGCGGAGGTAAGGATTCAGCTGTTGTTTCTTACGTGCTCAAAAAACTCGGTTATAATATCGAGTGCCTCCATATCAATCTCGGAATTGGGGAGTATTCAGCTAAAAGTGAGGAATATACCAAAAAGCAATGTGAAATGATAAACGCTCCCCTCCATATAGTTAGAGTTAGAGAGCTCTTAGGAGCTGGAATTGGTGAACTTAAAACTTCCCGCCCCACATGCTCTTACTGTGGAATAACAAAAAGATACATCTTCAACAAATTCGCTTATGATAATGGCTTTGATGTTATCGTTACAGGGCACAACTTAGATGACGAAGCATCATTCATTTTTGGCAACATAATGAGCTGGAATACCCAATATTTAGCCAAGCAAGGGCCTTTATTGCCCGGGGAAGGTAAATTTGTGAAGAAAGTTAAGCCGCTTTATGAGGTTACAGAGAGGGAAGTTGTTGCATATGCTTTGGCAGTTGGCATAGATTACATGATTGAAGAATGCCCACATGCAAGAGGGGCGACCACCTTGAGCTATAAGGAAGTTCTGAACCAAATGGAAGAAAAAAGACCGGGAACAAAAATAAACTTCGTGAAAGGCTACTTAAGGAAGAGATATCTCTTTGAGCAGGAAATTGAAGAAGTAGAACTCAAGGAGTGCAAAGTATGTGGAATGCCAGCTTTAGGTGAGAAATGCTCCTTCTGCAAAGTCTGGCGTCTTGAAAAGCCAATAGACTTTAAAATAAAGCCTCAGGTACCCAGCACGTCATAAGGTCAGGGCCCGAAAGACAGCCATCATCGGTCATTTTAAAAATTTTAAAAATCAGAGCTCCCTAAACCTAATCTCAAATTCAAGCTCCTTCTCTATTGGGAACAGCAGAGTATAGCTTACCCCCTGCTGTATGAAGTCCCAGCCACTCTCTGACTGTGAGAGGGGTTTAATTGGGAATTTCCAGACCTTAACTTTCCTGTCTAAGCTTATCTCAACTTTTCCAATACCATAAGTGTCGTTCACGAGTATTCTATTGGCTTCAAACTCTTCTGGAGTTTCCATGACGCTGTGAACAGCTAAGTTTATTTCAACTCCAAAGAGAGCTCTGTAAGGTTCACCAAGTGAAACCTTGTATTTTGCAATGAAGCCATCGTTTGTGAGCTCAATTTCTTTCTCAACTTTTGCTGGAACTTTCTTCTCAACATAAATTCCTCCATTGCGCCAGAGCTTTACACCGTTATCATAAAGCCCAAATTCATATGGCTGATTAATAAAGTCTCCAAGCTCATGATATTTAACTAAGCGATAAGCGTCAAGAGTCTCTGTGGTTGGTATGAAGTGGTCTTGCAAAATAGCCCTAAGCTGCCAATCATAAGCCAATTCTCGCTTAATCTCCTCAGGAATTTTCTTACCAAGCTCATGAATGCTTGCAACCCCTTCCCCCTTCTCTTCTTCTGGAGTTGCCGCTTCGGGAATCTCGTGATAGTGCTCCCATCTCCTTGCTAAAACATCGTTATAGTTAACAGCTTTTCTCTTTGAGCTCAGCTCAAAAATTGAGCCTCCATAATGAGGCTTGATTGTTGCGATGAAGCTTTCATTTTCAAGCATGATTTCATTTTTTCCATCAAAATCCACATCAAAAACCTTATTTCCAGTAAAAAGGAAGCTCTGTGCCCTTATGATGTTTTCCCAAACTGCTCGTCTCAAATGAGGCAAATAAACGCCGCCGAATACTCCATGCCAGTAGGCATCATTGCACTGGGCTTTGAGTATATATTTTCTCGCTTCTGGGATGCTCCTAACAAGTTTGCTCACATAAAGCATTCTCTTATGCATAAAATTGCTTTCAGGATATTTATAGAAGAAATTCTTCCAAATTCCACCTCTAACGAATACTCTGTAGTTCTCAAATTCCCCTCTCTTTTTCAGCTTTTCAACGAACTCAACAAAAAGTTTTGCCTGTTTTGCCGGCAGAGACCATTCGCTCATTTCAAAGTAAGAGGCTATTGGCAGATAAACCAAACCTTTCGGGGTGAACTTTGAAAGATACTCGGAATAAAGCATGAGATTTATCTTTTCACTGCTTGTAATGGCATCAAAAAATTTCCTAAGCCAACCTTTTTTATGAACCCATTCATAAGTTCCAGGCCATACCCCAAATTTTTCGCCATCATCATGAAAAACGGCAACTTTTGAAGGATCACTATCGGATAAACTTTCCAAGTACTTGATTGTCTTCTCAACAGGTCGGAAAGGAATAAGATACCTAAGCTTTTCGTCAATTGGGAATACAACTATAACTTCTCCCCCATCTTCGGTATAGTAAGGCCAATAAAGCTCCTCCTTGCTGAGTCCGGCACTCATAAAGTGATAATCATCTACGATAACATACTCAATTCCACTTTCTTTAAGGGTTTTTACCAACTCTGGCTGCCAGACCCTTTCTGTAAGCCATACTCCCTTCGCATCATAACCTAACTTCTTAGCAAATTCCTTAAGCAGTTTAATCTGCTCAATTCTATCCTCCTTAGGAATAGCGGCTAAAACAGGTTCATAAAATCCCGCAACAACTATTTCAAGCTGTCCTCTTTTCACAAGCTTTTTTAAGAGCTCGATATATTCTGGATGATTCTCATCAATCCATTCAAGTAAATGACCGCTAAAATGAGCGGCAACTTTCATAGAAGGAAACTCTTCAAGAACTTCCATAAAAGGTCTATAAGACTTATTATAAGCGTCTTCAAGCACCCATCCGAAGTTTCCGAGGGGCTGATGATTGTGAATGCCAAATATAAAGTTTATCATTGTTGCACCTCCATTGTAAGTATCACCAATAGTGATATTATATACCACGATATAAATACTTTTTGTTGTGGGATTTTAGAGGATTTTAGAGGACAAAGTTTCTAAAGACATAAAGCGTTAGTGCAACAGATAGTTGATTTGAGAAATTGTCATCTGGTGGCAGTTCATAAAATTCCGCTAAAGTTCCAGCTAATGCTCCTATCACCGCATGAGGAATATCCATCAGAATCGAAAGAATCAGCAGAGAAGTCATGAAAAAGGCTAAACTCCCTTCAAGGCTTTTGCCATTCTTAAAACGGTGCTTTCCAAAGGGCTTTCCAATTATCGCGGCTATAGCATCGCCTAAAGTTGCAACGGCTATAGACCCTATGGCAATGTCTTTGGGGAAGAAGTAAACTATAATAAACGCAGCCAGAGCAAAATAAATATGCGCCCCGATGCTTTTCTTCTCATGTTCTCTCGCTATAGTATCTATTTCCCCCTCCACAATTTCGATAAGTTGCCTATCAACATAAATGCCAAGTTTTTTCTTTAGTTTGTCCCTCAAATGCTCCACAATCCTGAGAGGTTCAAGGATAATGAATACCACGAAAGACAAGCCGACAAAAAAGAGGGCAATATCTCTTCCAAAGAAAAGATAAACTGCTGGAACAGTTAGGCCAGAAAGATGAAGAGATTTACGCTTTATCTCGCTTTTCATGCTCACGTTTAATCACCTCCAGTGCCTCAATTAAATCTTTGACGATATAATCTGCATATTTTGCCCTTTTGCTTTTGAAGTAACCCCGCTTCACAAGTATTGTTATCGCTCCAACAGCTTTTCCGCCTTTCATATCGGTATCGTCCCTATCTCCAACCATGTAAACTTCGTCTTCATTTGGGAACATCCTCCTTGCAAGTAAGAAGTTATAGGGTTCGAGTTTGCTGTACCCTGTTTCTCCACTGATTATTATTCCATCAAAGTAGTCTTTTATGCCAAGATACTCAAGCTTTTTTCTCTGCCAGTACGTTGATGAGTCAGTTACAAGAACTATTTTTGCATCAATTTTTCTTAACTCTTCCAAAAAAGGCTTAGCATCCGGAAAAAGCTTTAGATTTGAAAAGAATGTTCTATCTACGAGTTCGATCATTTCCTCCAAGTCTTCTTTCTTAACTTTGCTATAAACTCTCTCCATAACCCTTTGAAGGATTTTATCCAAATCCAATACTAAAAGTTCCCTTGACTGCTCAAGTTCTCTATAACGAGCAGTTAAAATGTAAAACATTGCTTTGAATTTTCTTTTCCTGAACAGATGGGGAAGAAGCCTGACTATTGTATATTTCCCGGCTTCCCAAGTATTGCAGAGGGTGTCATCAAGGTCAACCATTACCAGCATAATAGAGCTTTCAGGCTTTGCTTTAATAATCTTTAGGTTAAGCTTTAAAAACTTAATAAAAATACAATTTCATGATGACCATGAAAGGAGGACTCCTAATAATAGCCGGAATAGCGATGATTTTCATAGGGTTTTTCTTAGTGTTCATAGGAACTCTGATAACAGCAACAAGTGAAGAAGCTGAAGTTGAAAGCGGAGGAGTCATAATGATAGGCCCGATTCCAATAGTCTTTGGAACTCAGAGAGGTGCAACTTTAGCAATGATCCTTGCAATAATCCTAATGCTCCTCTGGATTTTCATGGCCCTGCTGAGCAGGAGGGTCTAAGTTGCAATACATCCTTGACTTGTCCATTCTTTTAGTAACAGCAAAAACCTTAGAATGGCTCTTTGAAAAGAAGGAGATCCATCCAATAATAGCGCACATCTTAACAGGAATAATCTTAGGGCCGTTTGCTCTCCACATAATTTCTCCATCTGAACCCCTCAAGGTTCTTTCAGAGTTTGGACTTCTGATGATGATGCTATACATGGGTTTGACAAGCAGCTTTTCCGCCATAGCTACAAATAAATTAAAGGCCACGGTCGTTGCAATTTTAGGTGTAGCTTTCTCATTTATCTTGGGTTTCCTAACAGTGATGGCTTTTGGAAAAGGATTAGCGGCTGCTATATTTGTAGGCGTAACTTTGGGAAATACTGCAATTGAAGTCACGAGCGGTGTGATTGTTAGGGAGAGAGTCAAGAGGGAAATATCTTCGATTCTCATGGGAGCTGCTTTTGCTGATGACATTATAGCCGTTTATTTAATCGGTATTATCACGGCACTTGCAAGAGGGGAGCTCAGCTTCCTTCCACTTGCAGTACTAACAGTCAAAATAGTTGCGTTTATAGTTGTTGTATTGCTAATTTCCGAATTTGTATTTAAGCGCTCCAAGGGATTTTATGGAATACTGCGCAACCTAAATGTTTTCTTCACATTCACGCTTGTCTTGACTTTTCTCCTTGCAATCATAGCTGAAGAAGTAGGCCTTCATCAGATAATTGGAGCTTACTTAGCTGGATTAACAATAAGTCGCCTAAGGGAAAGAAAAGACCCCTTGGTTATAAGCAGAATAAAGCTCAATGAGCTGATTGAAGACCTACAAGTTGTACTGACAGAATTTTTTATTCCGCTCTTCTTTATCTATGTTGGATTGATGTTCAACCCAACAATGAGCGAAATAAGCTTAATCATGATTGCACTTCTTTATCTATCTGCGGTTTTTGGAAAGCTCATTGGATGTTCATTGGGTATGAAAATCTTTGGATTTGACTGGAAAGAAGCATTCTTAGTTGGAATTGGGATGGGAGGAAGAGGTAGTTTAGAGTTTGCAATCCTAAAATTCGGACTGGAAAAAGGACTAATTGACCAGAGCTTGTTTGCAAGCATAGTTATCGTTTCAATGCTCACAGCAATAACTACACCCCAGTTCTTCAAGCTGTATCTGAGAAAAATTAGAGAGGATAAAGCTTAAACGCATAATGGACAACTCTATGCAGGTGAGAGTAATGACAGCTTTTCCAAAAAAAGGGATGAGTGAAGAGGAAGTGCTTGACGAACTTGAAAAGCGATTAAATGAGGACTTAACTTTTGATTCGGGTAAAATCCTTGGTTCAATGTGCACTTATCCTCATCCCCTTGCTCAAAAGATAATTTCTCTTTACATAGATAGAAATCTCGGAGATCCTGGACTGCATGTTGGGAGCAGAAAAATTGAGGAAGAAACTGTACAAATGCTTGGAGACTTATTGCACTTAAACAAAGCTTATGGAAATATAGTCTCTGGAGGGACAGAGGCAAATATTTTAGCGGTGAGAGCATTTCGTAACATAGCTGATGTTGAAAATCCAGAGCTGATTTTGCCAGAGAGCGCACATTTCTCATTTCTTAAGGCAAGTGAAATGCTAAAAGTCAAGTTGGTGTGGGCTGAGCTGAATGAGGATTACTCTGTCAATGTTAGGGACGTTGAGAGTAAAATTACAGATAACACAATAGGAATTGTGGGCATAGCAGGGACAACGGGTTTGGGAGTTGTAGATGACATTCCAGCTCTTTCAGATTTAGCTCAGGATTACGGACTTCCCCTTCACGTTGACGCTGCATTTGGAGGCTTTGTAATACCTTTTGCCAAAGCTTTGGGTTATGATCTGCCGGATTTTGACTTCAAGCTCAAAGGAGTGCAGAGCATAACAATTGACCCTCACAAAATGGGTATGGCACCAATTCCCGCTGGGGGAATAATATTCAGAAAGAAGAAATTCATTGATGCAATAAGCGTTCCCGCTCCATACTTAGCTGGAGGAAAGGTATTTCAGGCCACAATAACCGGAACAAGACCTGGAGCAAATGCTCTGGCAGTATGGGCTCTCCTAAAGCACTTAGGCTTTGAAGGATACAAAAAGATTGTCAAAGAAGCAATGGAGCTTTCAAGATGGTTTGCGGAGCAGATAAAGACGTTGGATGGAGCATATCTTATCAGGGAGCCAATGCTCAACGTAGTATCCTTTGGAACTAAAGAGCTGGAAAAGGTTGAGAAGGAGCTTAAAAGGAAAGGTTGGGGAATCAGTGCTCACAGAGGCTACATCAGGATTGTGATGATGCCCCATGTTAAAAAAGAACACTTAGAGGAATTTTTGAGAGATTTAAGAGAAGTCCTAAGAGATCTCTGATCATTTGGTAATCCCCTTAATATCCACATGAACAAAAGCCATCTCAACCTCATCAAGCTCTTCTATTCGTTTCTTGACTTCTTCACTGACATCATGAGCCTCTTTAAGCCTGACCCCCGCCACTAACAAGGGGTTAACTCGCTGAAACCCTCGCAAAAAGGGAGGAGGTCAGTCCAATTACACTTGTTATAACATCACTAAAAGAGTGAACACCATCAGAAATTAAAGCCAAACTTGAATACATAAATCCAAGGGCAACTTTAAGAAGTGCCAACAGCACATTTCCAATGATACTGACCCAAACTGGCTTGTAAACTTCTTCCATGATACCACCACAATTTTGTGCATATGCACAAATAATCAAATTAAGTAACGCTAAAAATACAGTGGTCAGTCCGTCACTCCTTCATCACACATCAGGCAAGGCTGAATTCATCATCCCAAAAAGAAATTTAAATGAGAGTTTAAAAGTCTATGCTCAGCGATCACCTTTCCATCCTCATCCCTCGGTTCGCCCATCACTCATCATTGCACAATGAAAATAAGAGGTGAACTTTTTAAGGACTTTTCTCCTTTAATTTCTGAGAGACTATGACAGAGAGTCTAAAATTGAAACTAATAAAGAACGCAGGATGGCTCTTTAGTGCCGAAGTAATTTCAAAGGTGTTAGCTTACGGTGTGATAGTTATCTTAAGCCGAACATTAGGACCAGAGGGACTTGGACAGTACTCCTTCATCTTCTACTATGTAGGGCTCTTGGGAATATTCTCTGATTTGGGTGTTGGATACTACTTCATGCGTGAGGTGGCGAGGGATAAAAGCAGGCTGAAGGAGCTACTCCCGGATGTTCTTGGCTTCAAAATAGTATTGGCAATTATCAACTTCCTGATAATCGTCGGGATTACGATTTTCCTTCCGAAGCCGGGATGGATGAAAGTTCTTATCGTTCTGGCGGGAGCGGAGACAATGCTCACTTGGACTGCAACTGTTTTTGTGAGAATAATGTATGCCCATGAGGTTACCAAATACGAGGCCATTGCGAAAACCGTTGAGAGATTCTGGGCATTCTTTGTTGGTGGAGCTGTTTTGTATCTGTTTAAATCTCTTCCACCATTTATAGTTGCGCTTTTAGCTGGTTACACATTGAGAGAATTCTTAAGGGTAAAGTGGGGGCTTCAGTTCATTGATGAACTCAGGGTTCGCTTTAAACCAGAAGTTTGGAAGAATCTCCTGATGAAGTCTTATCCCTTCTGGTTCATAGGACTCTTCACGCTCATCTATTACCGCACAGATATGGTTATGTTGAGTCTTATAAGAGGGGACTACGAGACGGGAATATACAGGGCGGCCTTTACGCTCATAGAAGTCTCACTATTTATTCCAAACATAGTTACCTCAACGACGATGCCCTCGATGGCGAGGCTGTGGAAGGAAGATAGAAAAACGCTTGAGGCGCTGTTTAAGAAGAGCTTCCAGATGCTCCTACTCATTGGACTCCTTGGAACTGCAGGATACTACATCCTTGCCAGACTTGGGATTTTAATAGTCTTCGGGGAAAAGTTCCTTTCAAGTGTCCCCGTGCTGAGGATTTTAGCGTTTGCTGTTCCGTTTATGTTCCTCAACTCCCTCTTTGGGAGCTACATGAACGCAACCGGGAGGGAGCTGACCTTTACGAAGATCACGGGGTTTGCAGCTTTGTTGAATGTAGTTTTAAATTATTTTCTTATTCTAAACTATGGCGCTAAGGGTGCGGCGGTGGCGACGGTGGTGAGTCAGGGAATAGCAAGTGTTTTAAGTTTTCATTGTGTTGCTTTTCTTTCTAGCGATGACATAGACTAGGCTACAATTATCATAATCATAAACAAGCCTCTCATATAAAAGTCGCAACTTAAGATATTGCTTAAAATCAATCTTTCTCATTACAGTCAATATAATTCTCTTAGGATCTAACAGAGCACGTAACATGTATCTAACTAATCTTTTTTGAAAAGACAATTCATTTTTAATATTTCCATATCTCGCAACAAGATTAAATTGATATAACAGTCTTGTCAGGAGTGGACGGAGATGATGACTGCCCATAACTTGAATTATCTCAAAAGACATATTTTCAAGTAAGGATAAAAACTTCTCTGCATCAACTTCATTAATGTGATCTAGTGTACATGCATCTACATCATATATTTTTTTGTTTGGAGTTGAAATAAACAGTAAACCCTCATCACTTAGTAAAGAGTAAATATTTTTTAGCATTGTTACTGAACCTTCTGAAGTCATATGCTCAAATACCTCAAAACATGTTATAGCATCAAACTTTCCATATCTATTAATCAAGTAATCAACAGTCTTTTGGCTAGTAATATCAAGTTTAAGAACGTCAACATTGGAGTATCTTGATAACAATCTCCGAGCTTGAAATATATCACTCTCATTTATATCCACACCAACAAAGCTACAAATTGGACATGTTTCTCTCATGATATAGATTCCATATCCACTTGAACACCCTATATCCAGGACTTTAATTTTAAGCGGTAGTTTATATTGTCTTTTAGCTTTTAGAGAGCTTAAGTGCTTAAGTAAGTAAGAAATAGAGTATTCATAAAAAACCAAACTAGATACCCTATGTTCTATATTGGGAATTTTAATTAAGAACGGGAGATATTTTTCTAAACATTTTGTCATATTCTCTCCTCCATTGTGTATCCTACTTCCTTCATGTGCTTTCCTGCTATCTTCCAAAACTGTTCTAATCGCTGTTGTGGCCATTGTGTCCAGTGAGGTAAAGCATAAACGGGATTCTTATTAATTTTCTTTTTCATAAATGCTTCGATATCAATCTTGCTATCCTCAATAAAAGGTGTCAACTCTAAGAATTCCACTATTCTCCATAAACCCTCAAATTCATTTTCAGGATTAAAAATATCTTCAAATTTAACTGTTATACTATTTTTAAAATATCCAATGTCATGGTATATTATCGAATCCTTTTTCTGCCATAACCAACATATTTTTTCAAATCTATCAAAATTTTTCCAAGAACTTCTCCAAGGGTCATCTGGAAAATCAACAGCACGTAAACGTGGGAATGGGTCAAATATAGAGTACCAATCTCTGCTAAATCCAGACCTAACAACATCCCTCCCATCCCGAACGATATGAACAATTTTCAAATTGAATCTTTTGTCTTTAAATACTTCAGAGATTATAGGTACTAAAGAAAATAGTCTGTTATTTGATTCTATATACACATCATATCTTTCAGAAAATTTCTTAATTTGAGGTAGGCGGTATTTAACAAAAAATGCATGGGCTATATTATACGAAACTCTTCTTGTAGCGAAATCTAAACCAAGACGTAAGAAGTCAGGTTTTGGTTCGTGAAGTGAAATTACATTTGGAAGAGTATTAAATAAATATGCTAATGACTTAGTTCCAGTTCTACCAGTGGAGATTATAAATGCCATCTGAATATCTTCAGCAATTTCCTCACTGATATCATTAATGTTTATTTCGGCTCGTATTTTACGTAGCTGCTGTTTATAACTCAAATAATCATTTAGTCTCCATAAAGTGCGTCTGTATATCATATTTAGCGTTTTTCGAAAATTGCTTTGCATTAACATCCCCTCCCCAAGGTACATAAATTTTTCATTGGAGTTCTTATGACATTTTTTGTATCTATAAATACTTTATTTGGATATTTCTTAACTAGTTCAACTCCAATTTCCTTAAACTCTTTGTGATCAACTGTAAATATCACACATTCTGCCCAATTAAGCACCGTGTTGAGGGATTTTTCTGAGACAAACTCCCCAAATCTGGTTTGTATACTTTTAACATGTGAGTCATAGACTTTGACTTTTGCTCCTCTCTCTATTAACTCCTCAATTATCTTGATAGCTGGGGACTCTCTAGTATCACTTATATTTGCTTTGTAGGCTAACCCAAGTACACCCACTTTAGCACCCCTAAGCTTCTTGCCAACTTTTCTCAACCCTTTTTCTGCTAGGTTCACTACGTGAATTGGCATGTAATCATTTATTTCCCCCGCTGTTTCAATAAATCTAGGGATAATTCCAAATTGCTTAGCTCTATATGATAGATAATACGGATCGAGAGGAATGCAATGTCCACCTACTCCTGGCCCTGGATAAAAAGCCATAAATCCATAAGGTTTAGTTTTTGCAGCCTCAATTACCTCCCATATGTCAATTCCCATTTTTTCAAAGATTAGCGCGAGTTCATTTACTAATGCAATGTTTACATTTCTGAAAATATTTTCAACCATTTTAACAGCTTCGGCAGTCTTGCAGTCTCTGACAGGAACAATCGTTTCAATTATTGTCCCATAAAGCATCGATGCGATTTCAGTAAACTCAGGAGTTAACCCTCCCACAACTTTTGGCGTGTTCTCAATTTTGTACTTTTTATTTCCCGGATCCACTCTTTCAGGCGAATACGCAACACCAAAGTCCTCGATAACTTTTAGACCACTCTCTTCTTCCAGTATTGGTACCAAAACTTCTTCCGTAGTTCCAGGATATGTGGTACTCTCCAAAATTACAAACTGCCCCCTTCTTAGAATCCTACCTACAGTCCTAGCGGCGTTTTTGATATATGTCAAATCAGGAGACTTGTCCGCTCTTAGAGGGGTGGGGACTGTAATAATAATAAAATCACAATTCTTAAGCTCTTTTGGGTCAGTTGTAGGTTTGAATCTTTTCAAGTTAATCTCCTTGTCACTTACATCCTCAACATAACTTTTTCCTTGCCTCAGCAATTCTACCTTCTTGGGATTAATGTCATATCCAACGACTTCAAACTTCTTTGAAAATGCCACTGCTAAAGGAAGGCCAACATAACCGAGACCAACTATACCTACATAGGTATCTAATTTTTTAATCTTCTCCTTGAGAGCCTGAATCCATTCCATTACTCGTCACCTTATATTATATGCTTTAAGTAAGGTGTGAGCTGCAACGTTCCATGAATACTTTTTATTAGAGGCTTTAAAACAATTTTTTTTATATTGGGGATATTCACTAAGTATTTTAAAAATTGCTCTGTGAACATCGGAGGGATTACCATACTCAATGCATTCTCCAACTTTATCTCCGATAATGAACTCGCAGGTGGCTTTCAGTTTAGAAGACAGAATTGGAAGCCCAAAAGCCATATATTCAAAAAGTTTTATTGGAATATTCTTATGATACTTAGGTATTGGCTTGAGAGGGATTACTCCAACGTCACTACACTTAAGAACTGCAGGAATCTGTTCATGAGGTAATTGGCCAAGATAAATTAGATTTTTTTTCTTTTTTTGGAGTATATCCTTTGACACCCTATCCTTAACTGGACCAACCAATACTAAGGATCCTCCAAAAGTAGAGATTATATCCGCCAACATATGCAGAACATTAGAACCTCTGTCTATTGAAATACCCCCAACATACACAAAAACTGGAGGAGTTGCTATACTCTCCATAAGATTCAAATCGAAAATTGAGCTATTGTCAAATTCTACATAATTATGAACTACAAATACCTTGTTACTCCATTTAAGGTATCTTTTTGCAGTAGCCTTATCTGCAGTTATAATAAGCTTGGTGAGATATTTAGAAGCAATTGGTTCAATAATAAAACACATTAAACTGAGAAAAAGCTTTCCAAGAAAATTACTAAGGGATATCATATCTGGGTAGTATTCATGAACATCCCATATTAACTTAGATTCAGGTCTAATGATTTTAATAAATATGCCAGAAACTAAACTTTCCATATCATGAACATGATATATATCGGCCTGCTCTCGAAGTCCAAATAGCACTGCTTGAATAATCCTCTTGAAAACAGAACCCTTAACCTCAATAACCTTGTCTACACCAAGTTTTTCAGGTGTGATCTTAGGCATTCCTATTATCGTAATTTTATATCCCTTATTCTTTAAACTCAAGCTTTCTTTGTGATAAATTCTATCGTCATCAACGTGATGTCTGATCCCAATCATCACAATTTTTTTCATCTTATCCTCCTCCCTTCAATGATATACACGGGGGTTATTTCTCCTCCGAACTGTCTGAAGTATTGCTCTATGCTTGGCACGTCAGAGCCTTCAAAGTCGAACACATTTAAACCTTTTTCTTTGCTGAACTTTATCGCATTCCATACAAGATAACTCATCAAACCCTTGGAATTCTCATTAATGCCCCCACCAAGGTAATAAGCCTGTTTTTCATCCCACACAAGGAACAGGGACGCCATGGGCTCCCCCCGCACAAACGCAGTCCAAACCTTACACTGCCCCCTAGACGAGCATTCCTCAAACAACCTCCCCCAAAGGGCTCTAAGATCATAACTAACCCCCTGGCGCCTAAACGTGATTACATTCAGTTCGAGGAACGAGTCAATATCATCCTCCACAACTTCCGGAGTTAAGGATTCTGCCTTTCTTATCTCATTCCGTTTCCTCTTGTCCATCTCGGCCCAGATTTCCTTCAGAGATTGAGCCAGATTTATAATGTACGTATAATGTACTCCAACACGAAACCCAGCCCACTTGTAAGGTTGCAAATCAACATGCCAAGGAGAAAACGGATAGTTAATGACTAAGTGATAATGGTTTTTTAACACTTTCGCAAAATAGGAATTTATCTCCTTTATTTTGGATATCACAGAAGGGAGCTTTCCTTTTAATATTTCATCCTTAAACACGGGGCCTAGGTATGGAGTGAGCCGGGGGGGAGCTACAACTTTAAGAAACATGAACTTTTGATGGACTGGAACCGGCATAACTGCCAGCAGTTCGTTATTTTTGATAACTCCATAATATTCCACATAATATCTGTGCCTGTACCACTTTCTAAAAATTTCAAGCCACCATGTATTGTGGAATACTGTCCACCGAGCAGTATTTTGAGAAGAGAGAAAATTCTGGTACTCTTCTTTGGAAAGTTTACGTATCTCCATTCTCCACCCACCACTCCATTAGCTCCTTGCAGTTTGTTATCCATGCATCCCTTTTCTTAGCTTCTTTTAGGATTTTTATATATAATTCCTCATAATCCTTCCAATAAATCCCATCGAACTTATCGTTGTGCCAGTTTAATGTCAGGACACCATGGTACTTCTCAACTATATTCATCAACTGCTTCACGAATTTAAAAGCTTTCTCTACTGAAAGCCCCATGTATCCAAGTAGTGTCCCGTCCATGACGTTAAGGGGAATCTCAAGAATCCTAAATTCCTCTCCACTCAGGGGATCAAAAGCCCAAAATGGATAAGGGATACCACCTCTAAAGCCCGCTAAATCATTGTAGCCAAACGTCGAATCATACACAAATCCAGCTTTCTCCAGTAGTCTCCAAGTGTCTGGAATCTTGAAGCGGAGGTAGTGATTTCTGTATCCAACGATCTCACTACCTACAACTTTTTCCAGCCTCTGTTTTTCCATTTTCAGCTGGTCAAAGTCCTTATAGGCCGTAAAACTTCCATGAAGACCTACCTCAAAACCTTCATCAAGAAGCATCTCTATTGTCTCTCTAAAGTTCTCAATCTTGTAACGAACTCCTGTCGGGTCTCTATCAACAGCCATAAAAAAGAACGTTGATTTTGCACCAAAACTCTTTTCAATCTCCACGATTTTAGTAAACGTGTCATAGGGATTCTTTCGCTTTATTAAGAGCTTAACTCCAGTTAGTGATTTTCTCACCATGTGATAGGCATAATATTTCCATGAAGGTTTCACTAAATCAACGTCATGAGTCAAAACTACTGCAAACTTTTTGCTATGGGGATATCTTGGAAAATCTTGGATATTAACATTATCAGCCTCAAATATAGTATTTAGAGTTATTTCTTTGGTCTTCTTGTCATTATCATGATAAAATCTGAAGAGATACTTTGCACCATTAGGATCTTTGATCTCCTTTTGAAGAACTTTCATAAAATATTGCCTCATAAATCTTCACCAACTTATATTCCTCATTTTTCCAGTTCCACTTTTTTCGTATTAGCTGAGGATTAAATCTAATTCTCTTAACTTTAATTAGACACCTCTTGAGTTCCTCAACTGAGGCACCATTAAATGCAACTCCACACTTGTATTCATTTACAAAATCCTCCATTAAAGTTCCAGCTGGAATTATCACAGGAATCCCAAATCCCACAGCTTCGAGCATCTTAACAGCTAACCCCCTCTTAATATTTTCTCGGATAGGATAGTAAACATAAATGACATCAGATTGAGCATAATATTCGATAACACGTTTATAGGGAACCGGGCCAGTAAATTCAACATTTAAATGCCTGTATTTCATTGAAACTATCTTTTTAAGATTCCTGATGGCAGTTCCCCCTCCTACCAAAAGGAGTTTGTATTCTTTTCCAAATTCTAAGATTGCCTCCAAAAGAGGGACAAATCCCGAAACTGTTCTTATACTTCCTATATATCCTATAGTAAAGGGTTTTCTGTCTCTCTTTTCCTTTCTACTCCTTAGATATTTTTCCTCATTGAATAATGAAAAATCTGGAGAATTCCATATTACTGCAATTTTTTCCGGGGGGACACCTTTTTTAGAATAAAACTCTTTTAACCCTTCATAACTCCCACCTATGCTTCTAGTGGGAACAATAACAATGTCACTCATTTTTGCAAAAATAACTTCTAATTTAGAAAAGAGTGATACGATAGCATCCTTTAACATGTTTGACCCTTCCATAGAAATCCTATCAAAATATATATCATGAATGTCAAAAATCCATTTTTTGCGTTTAATTTTCTGGAATAGGAGTCCTAAAAATGCTGTATCAAAATCATGGGTGTGAATAGTATCAAACTTCAGCCGAACTATCTCAAGTATTGCCATTATGTAAAAAATGGGAAGCTTTATTAATAAATTAAACGGGTTACCATAAGCTGCCTTCAAACGAATTCGTCTAACCTCAATTCCATCAATGATTTCTCTTCTAGGATTTAAACACTCTCGATCCCACGCTAAGATAACTACTTCATAACCAGCTTTTCTAAGGCTCTTTGCTTCTTTATAAACTCTTGGATCGGAAATAAAAGGATTAGATAATATCATGACAACCTTTTTGGCACTCATCATCATTCACCAGAGATTAAATTTATTAACTACAACCACTGTTTTATTAAAGTAGGTGAGGATTATGAAGATTTCGGTTATAGGTTCTGGTTATGTTGGTCTTGTTACGGGTGTGGGGTTTGTTAAGGTTGGGAATGAGGTTGTTTTCGTTGATATTGATGATAAGAAAATTCAGATGATTAATCAAGCTACTCCTCCAATTTATGAGGAGGGCTTAGAAGAACTTATGAGAAAGTTTAGGGGCAGATACTACGCAACGAATGATTTTAAGGAAGCCGTTTTGAATTCTGATGTTACGTTTATTTGTGTTGGAACGCCATCTAAAGGGGACGGCTCAATTGATTTAACTTACATTAAAGAAGCTTCAAAAGAAATTGGCAAAGCATTAGAAGAGAAGGATGCTTTTCATGTTGTTGTCGTCAAGAGTACTGTTCTCCCGGGAACTACTGAGGGAGTCGTGAAGCCTATCCTTGAGGAGTATTCTGGCAAGAAGGCTTTTGAAGACTTTGGTTTAGCAATGAACCCCGAATTCTTGAGAGAAGGGATAGCATTAAGAGACTTCTTGAACCCAGATAGGATAGTTATAGGCGCGCAAGATGAGAGAACAAAGCAAGTCTTGGAGAAGCTCTACGAGCCAATTAATGCCCCAAAACTAATCGTTGATATTAAAACTGCTGAAATGATTAAATACGCCTCAAACGCCTTCCTCGCAACTAAAATCAGCTTTGCGAATGAAATAGGAAACATTTGTAAGAAATTAGGAATTGATTCATGGAAAGTCTTTGAAGGAGTCGGCTTGGATCACAGGATCAGTCCACACTTCTTCAAGAGCGGAATTGGTTTCGGCGGTTCATGCTTCCCCAAAGATGTTAAAGCTCTAATTAGCAAGGCAAAGGAGATCGGAGAAGAGCCATTGATTCTGGAAGCAGTCATTGAGGTTAATGAAAGACAACCATTAAAACTGATTGAGCTGTTGAAGAAGTATGTTCCAGAATTAAAAGAGCAAACTGTCGGAGTATTAGGTTTGGCATTTAAGCCTAACACTGATGACATTAGAGAAGCAAGAGCGATAATAATTGTGAAGAAACTATTAGAAGAAGGAGCCAAAGTTATTGCTTATGATCCTAAAGCAATGGAGAACTTTAAGCTCTTATTCCCACAAATTGAGTACACAGATTCTGCTCAAGAAGTTCTGGAAAAGACTGATGTAATCTTAATTGTCACTGAGTGGCCTGAATTTGAAAAGCTTGATTACTCTGGAAAGATTGTGATTGATGGGAGAAGAATTAGAAGTGCTGAAAAAACTGCGAGAATTTATGAGGGGGCTTGCTGGTGAAAGTTAAAAAAGCCGTCATCCCCGCGGCTGGTCTTGGTACAAGGTTGCTACCAATAACTAAGTCAATGCCTAAGGAAATGCTTCCGATTGTTGACAAGCCTGTCATTCATTACGTTGTTGAAGAAGCAATAAAAGCCGGAATTGACGACATCTTGATTATTACTGGAAAAGGAAAGAGGGCTATTGAAGATTACTTTGACAGAAGTTTCGAACTGGAGTACTACCTAAGAGAAAGGGGGAAGCTTGAGGAATTAAAGCAGATTGAAGAAATTGGCGAAATGATTGACATCTATTATGTTAGACAGAAGAAACCCTTGGGATTAGGAGATGCCATCTTGCATGCTGAGAAGCATGTTAATGGTGAACCCTTTGCCGTTCTTTTAGGTGATGATATTGTTATTGACAAAAACCCAGCAATTAAACAGTTGATGGAAATTTTTGAGCGTTTTAACACTCCCGTTTTAGGTGTGGAAAAAGTTTCTTGGGAAAATGTCCGTAGGTATGGTATCGTTGATGGAAGAGAAATTCAAAAAGGGCTTTATGAAGTCAAAGATTTAATTGAAAAGCCATCTAAGGAGGAGGCACCAAGTAACATTGCAATTGTCGGTCGTTATGTTTTAACTCCAGAAATCTTTGATGCCCTAAGAGAAGTTAAACCAGGTAAAGGTGGGGAAATTCAATTAACCGACGCTTTAAGGATATTACTAAATAAGGGAACTGAAATTTATGGCAAAAAAGTTGAGGGGAGAAGATATGATGTCGGAGATAAATTCGGATTTATAAAGGCCAACATAGAACTCGCTTTGAAGAGAGAAGAGCTTAAACTCAAGCTTGAAGAATACTTAATAAGCATTGGAGGCAAGATATGAGGCCTGAAGTTTCTGTAATAATCCCAACATACAATCGGCCAGAGCTTTTAAGGAGAGCTGTAAGAAGCGTGCTAAATCAGAGTTTTGAAGATTTCGAAGTTATCATAGTTGATGACGCATCACCTATTGACATAAAAAGTATTGTAGAAAGCTTCAATGACAATAGAGTGAAGTATATAAGGCATAGAACCAATTTGGGAGCTCCAGTTGCAAGGAACAATGGTATAAAGAGAGCTAGGGGAAAATTTATAGCTTTCTTAGATGATGATGATGAATGGCTTCCTGAGAGATTGGAAGTACAGATATATAAGTTCGAAGAGTTAGACAATGAATTCGGAGTCGTTTATGGTGGCTTCTATTACATTTCTCAAGAGACTGGAAAAATAATTGGCCAACGGTTACCAAGACTTAGAGGGAATGTCTACAGAGAACTCCTTAAAGAAAACTTCATTGGAAGTCCAACACTTTTGATTAGAAAAGAATGCTTTAAAAAAGCTGGTCTGTTTGATAAAAAACTTACAAGTTCTCAGGACTGGGATATGTGGCTTAGGATAGCTAAATACTACAAATTTGATTATGTTAGTAAAGTTGTTGCAAAATACTATGTCCATGGCAAGCAGATATCCTTTAACATGGAAAAATATCTTAATGGAAGGGAGAGATTCATCAGAAAGCACATTGACATCTATAAAACTCCAAAAATTCTGAGTATTCACTTTAGCCAGATTGGTCTACTTTATTTAATAAGTGGGAACATCGAAAAGGGTGTTAATTATGTTTTAAACTCCATAGCTATCTCTCCATTTAATGTCGAAAACTATAAGAGTATTCTAAGACTTGCCTTTGATTCGAGAACATGTGAGTACATCAAAAAAATACTTCAGTTCAACAGAACATAAGTAGTATTAAGGAGATGAACAAATTTATATTCTAAGACCACACCACTATCTCTTGGGTGTTCAAAGTGTCTCAAAAATATTTCGTTCATCCTACTGCTGTTGTGGAGGATGGGGTTGAGATTGG
>CAZTOS010000029.1:0-25412 GCA_964615185.1 uncultured Thermococci archaeon | reverse complement strand
AAATTAAAGACAAAACTTAAGAAAAACAAAAATTAAAGCTCTCCCTTCAGAGCTTTCTCTCCAAGTTCAAATCCTTTGTAAAGTGCTTTCAAGTTTATCTGCTCTGTCCCTTTTGGAACAGCATCCAAGACAGCCTTTTCTATCGCTTCTCTGCTCACAATTTTGGTTAATGCAACAAAGAGCCCCAATGTTAATATGTTCATTGTTAAACTAAGCCCTGTTGTTTCTTCTGCAATCTCCGTGAGTGGGAGTGCGTAAACCTTAAGCTTGAGCTTTTTCTCCACTTCTTCATTTCTGTGTGGAATTAAATCCTTTTCGAGTATCAACACGGCATTTTCCTTCAATTGACCAATATATTTTTGATACGCTTCTTGGGAGAGGAATATAGCATAATCTGGCCGGAGAGTTTTTGGATAATCTATTGGTTCATCGCTTATAACAACCTCAGCTCTGCTTGCTCCCCCTCTTGACTCGGGACCATATGATTGAGTCTGCACAGCATAGAGGCCTTCATACACTGTCGCAGCCCTTCCAAGTATTACACTTGCTAAGATGACACCTTGACCACCAAAACCGCTGATGAGGACTTCCTTTCTCATCCTTCCCACCCCATTATTTTCTTTGCCCTCTTCTTGTACTCTTCATATTCCTCATCTAAGCTTGGTCTGTCTCTGTCAACGAACTCACCGATGATAATCTTGCCTTCAAGCTCTTCTGGACTCATCTTCTTAGCTTTGCTAATTGGAACTGTAATCTTGTTATACCACTTTATTAGTTCAGGAGCAGTTTTCATTCTGTTTCTTCTTCCAAAGCTGATTGGACAGGGTGAAAGGAACTCAACTAAGCTGAAACCTTTCTTTTGTAAAGCCTTCTTTATGCTGTTTATTCCCTGAAGATAATTGAAGACAGTCCATCTTGCAACATAGTTTGCCCCAGCGGCAACAGCCAGTTCAGCAATGTCAAAGGGGTTCTCAAACTGTCCATAGGGGGCAGTTGTTCCTCGTAGCCCTTTGAGAGTTGTTGGAGCAACCTGACCACCTGTCATTCCATAAGTGAAGTTGTTAATAAGTATCACAGTGACATCCAAATTTCTCCTGATTGCATGAATGAAGTGGTTTCCACCAATTGCTGCCGTATCCCCGTCTCCCATAAATGCTATAACCTTCAAATCTGGTCTTGCCATCTTTATTCCAGTAGCAAAAGCTAAAGCTCTTCCATGAGTTGTGTGAAGACCATCGAAGTCCACAAATCCTGGAACTCTCGATGAACATCCAATTCCACTCACCCAAACTACCTCATCTTTGCTCCAACCGAGCTCATCGATTGCTCTAAGTGTGTATTGTAAAACTGAACCAATACCACAGCCAGGACAGAAAATCGTTGGGAGCATGTCCTTTCTTAGATATTTGTCTCTAATTTCATAACTGAGCTTCAGATACATTTCTCACACCTCTTAACAGCTTTAACAATCTCTTGAGGTGTATGAACTTCCCCACCAATTTTTGGAATAAGTTCAACTCTCGCTTTTCCATTGGCCCCTTCTTTAACAAGATGATACACCTGCCCGAGATTCATCTCTGGAACATAGATTGCGTGAACTTGTTCCGCTATTTTCTCAATCATCTCAAAATCGAATGGCCATACAACGTTGAGCTTAAGCAATCCTGCCTTGATTCCTTCACTACGAAGCATTTTCACAGCCCTTATTGCAGAACGAGCAACGATTCCATAGCTTATTATTGCCACTTCAGCATCATCGAGCTCAAAAGTCTCATAGTCGATAATATCTTTTTTGTTCTTTTCGATCTTGTTTACAATTCTTTCAATAAGTTTTTGATGAATTTCGGCATCTACTGTTTTCGGTCTTCCTTTCTCATCGTGGGTAAGTCCAGTGACGTAGGTTCTGTACCCTTTTCCAAAGATTGGCATTGGAGGTATCAAATCGCCGTGAATATCGCCAAATGGATACTTTGCTTCCTCCTCATTTGCAGGCAATTTGCGGTAAACGAGTTCTATATCCTCCGGGTTTGGAATATTTACGCGCTCACGCATGTGTCCAACTTCAGCATCACTGAGCAGAACAACGGGTGTTCTGTATTTTTCAGCTAAGTTGAATGCTCTAATGGTCATATCAAAAGCCTCTTGAACTGTTGCCGGAGTTAACACTATTAAGCTGTGATCTCCATGGGTTCCCCAAATTGCTTGCATGACATCCCCTTGGGCAGGTAGGGTTGGTTGACCTGTTGAAGGGCCACCTCTCTGAACATTGACAACAACTATCGGAGTTTCAGTCATGATTGCATAACCAAGATTTTCCATCATTAGGCTAAATCCGGGACCACTTGTGGCAGTCATGGCTTTAACTCCAACCCAAGAGGCTCCTATGATAGCGGCAATGCTGGCTAATTCATCTTCCATTTGGACAGATACACCATCAACAAGGGGCATGTAAAGAGCCATGGCTTCAAAAATCTCGCTTGCCGGTGTAATAGGATATCCTGCATAAAATCTACACCCAGCTAAAATTGCAGCCCTTGCTATAGCCTCATCACCTTGTATAAAATCACTTTTGCCAACGGGAAATGGATATCTCATTTCAATCCCTCCTCATAACCCGCCCTAAAGGCTTTCAAATTAATATCTTCAGTTCCTTTCGGAACTCTCCTCCTTATAGCTTCCTCAACACTTTCTTTCTTAACAATCCCAGTTTTGGCAACCAAATAACCAAGAGCAACCATATTCACGGTTAATGCAAGACCAGTTGTTTCTTCAGCGATTCTGGTAAAAGGAGCACCTATAAACTCTCTATCTGGCTTAACTAAATCTGTATCAACTATCAAGAGCCCATCTTCTTTAAGTGAGTCTTTTGTGGTGTTATATCCGAGTTGGGCTAAAGCCACAAGAACGTCAGCCTTAGTGACAATCAGGTCATAAATGGGCTCCTTCGAAATGATAACATCGGCTATTGAGTGTCCACCTCTTGAAGCTGAGCTGTAATCTTGAGTCTGAACAACGTTTAGCCCTTCAATTGCGGCGGCTTCACCCAAGATTACACCAGCTAAAACAACACCCTGTCCACCTATACCAGCAAATCTAACCTGCATCTTCATCACCTGCAACTTCTTCAATCAGCTTGTTAAGCTCTTCCGTAAACTCTGGTCTTTGTCTATTGACGAATTCTCCGATTACAAATTTGCCTTCTAATTCTTCTCTGCTCATGTTCTTTGCCTTGCTTATTGGTATAGAGTTCTTGAGGAACCATCTGAGCATTTCAGCTGGCTCCTTCATCTTATTCCTCCTCCCAAACTGAACTGGACACTGTGAGATGACCTCAACAAGTGAGAAGCCCTTCACTTGGAGAGCTCTCTTTATGCTCTCAATGAGCTGGTAAACGTGAGCAGTTGTCCACCTTGCAACATAACTCGCTCCAGCTTCAGCTACAACTTCAGCTATGTTCAAGGGATGCTCTATGTTTCTGTAGGGCGTTGTTGTCGTTTTGGCACCAAAAGGTGTTGTTGGTGCAACTTGACCACCAGTCATTCCGTAAATGAAGTTGTTCACCAAGATGACTGTTATGTCGATATTTCTTCTCGCCGCGTGGATGAGATGATTCCCGCCGATTCCAGCTAAATCGCCATCCCCACTAATCACGACGACCTTTTTATCTGGCAAGCCAACCTTAACACCTGTTGCAAAGGCTATTGCCCTTCCGTGAGTTGTGTGAAGGGTGTCAGCCAAGAAGTACGGTGAGGCAATCCAAGCTGAACAGCCAATTCCGCTCACAACAACCAAGTCCCTTGGGTCAATCTTGAGCTGGTCAATTGCATTTGCAAAGGCATTGAGAACAGTTCCACCACCACAGCCGGGGCATAAAGCTGTCGGCAGGGCTTCTTTTCTCAGATATTTTGCCATCTTATATTTGGTGTAAATCTCCTTAGCCATCTCACACACCCCTTATCTCGCGGAGAATTTCTTCAACCGTTAAAGGAACACCACCAATCTTGTTAACACCTTTTAGAATTACATCATCGTTCACATAGCGTTGCACTTCAAGGATTAGCTGCCCGAGGTTCATCTCTGGGACGAGAATAGCTCTAACTTTCCTTGCAAGCTCCTTAACCTTTTTACCTGGGAAAGGATGTACGGTCTTTGGAATGAAAAGCCCAGCTTTTATGCCCTCTTCCCTTGCCTTGAGAACAGCACCAAGGGATGGTCTTGCTGAGACCCCCCAACTTATAACGAGGATTTCCATGTCATCGGTGAAGTACTCTTCCCAATTCTCTATCTCCCTCTCATGCTTCTCAATCTTCTTGTGCAGGCGGTTTACAAGTTTTATATGCACCTCTGGAGTGTAAACATCTCTTAAACCCGTCTCCTTGTGGGTTGAACCTGTTACGTGGGTGAAATAACCGTGACCAAAGAGAGGCATCGGCGGAACAAGGGAGCCATCAACATCTCCAAATGGATATTTTGCCTCTTCCTCATTTTTGGGGAGCTTTCTGTAAACTATCTCAACTTCTTCTGGGTCGGGGATTCTGATTTGCTCTCTTGTATGCCCAATTATTCCATCCGCAAGAAGGACAACAGGAATTCTAAGCTTTTCAGAGATGTTAAATGCCCTTATTGTTTCCCAGAATGAGTCTTCAACGCTTATTGGTGAAATAGCAACAATTGGGTGATCCCCATGGGTTCCCCACCTTGCTTGGAAAAAGTCTCCTTGGGCACCTTTTGTTGCTTGTCCAGTTGATGGCCCACTCCTTTGCACATCAACAACAACTATTGGGGTCTCAGTCATAACAGCATAACCCAGATTTTCCTGCATCAGGCTGAATCCAGGACCGCTTGTAGCAGTCATTGACTTTAAACCTGTCCAAGAAGCACCAATAATAGCGGCAATACTCCCAATCTCGTCCTCCATTTGGATATAATAGCCCCTAACCTTTGGTAATTCTCTTGCCATAGTCTCGGCAATTTCACTTGCTGGTGTTATTGGATAGCCAGCATAGAATCTACAACCTGCAAAGATTGCTCCATAGGCTATTGCCTCGTCTCCTTGCATGAAATAGTTTCCCTTAGGGTAGAGCTTTTTTAAAAGGGCAATCTGCTTTGGTTCATCGCCTCGAACAATCATAACTACCACCTAACGGCTATGGCGAAATCTGGACACAAGAGTTCGCAGAGCTTACATCTGACACATTTATCAGCATGAACTGGAACTGGATAGTGCACACCCTTTTCGCTCAGTTCTTTGCTCCATTCAAAGACTTTTCTTGGGCATAGCTCGACACAGATTCCGCAGCCCTTGCAGAGAAAAGTGTCAACGTCAATTTCTACGTTTTTGGTCTTCCCAATCACAAGGTAGTTTTCCTTTTTAATTTCGACATCTGCCATAATCATCACCTACAAATCGCTCAAAATTTTTACGTATGTAAAACATTTAAAGCTTTCGAAAACCAAAAGTGTGATATCGTTAAAACTGAACAGTATTCATCTTTGTGCATTGAAATGAGAATTTTGAGAGTTCATTTGACGGTTTTGACAATCCAAATGAATACTCTTTTAAGATGTTTTGCCATGAATCATGTTTACAAATGTAAATATAATGAGAGCTTAGTAGGTAAGCAATTGCCAGTCCAAGATTCCTTCTTGAACTATATGGCTCCATTCAGCTCTGCATTCATGCTCAAGATTCTCGAGATATTTAAGTTCTTGAGTTGTCGAAAACCTTCTTATTGCATCAGCAATCATCTTATCACACCTTCCGCAATTATGGGGGCCTCTCTTTGAACCAGCACCTACCGGATCACTGAGAATTCTTTTCTCTGGAAATGCTCTTTTCGCCCATTTTAAAATCTCAACAACACTCCATAACCATGGAGGTCTGTACTCACGTTTTTCCCAAAGTCTCTCATAAACTGTGCCTTTTTGGATGTTAGTTATATTTATAGAAAATGTATCCGTATAAGGGGCGGCTTTTTTTATGCTCTCTTTTATATCTTCAATTCCATCTCTCTCACTTAAGAAAATGGGCTTTAGGAGAAGGTATGTCTTAACTTTTGCACCTGCACGTTTTATCTCTTCACTGGCACTAACAAATTGTTCAAAAGTATTGCCCTTGTTTATACTCACATCGATTATGTCATCGTTTGCGGTCTCAAGCCCAATTGCAACTTCAAAATGTTTGTTTTGCACAATATCGGCAAGTTCTTTAATGGCATCGTATCTTACAAGCTCAGATCTTGATTCTATCACAATTTCTTTGATATTATCATACCCAGCTAAAAGTTTGAAAATCTTCTTTCTCGTCTCTGGTTTAAGCTCACCATCATCAAGGAATGAGCCAGAAGTAAAGATTCTCACGGCAACTCTCTCCTTATCTTCAATTTTTTTGAGAGCCTTTTTCACGTATTCAACTATTTTCTCTTGGCTCCATGGGGTTTTAGGAGCAGATGCAGGATAGGAGCACATGTAGCAAGCTTGTCCTATTCTATAACGATAGCAACCGATAGTTGGTAAAATTATAAATAATGCTGTTCCCTTTTTTCCAGCAACATTGTCTTCGCTTGTCCAATAAGTCATTTTCTCACCTACCAAGGCATCGAAGTTTGGGTTTTTAAAGTTGCTGTGATCATTTTCAACTTAAAAAAGAGAAAAGATTATATCTAATAAGTTAGTAATTCATCATTGGTGGTTAATCATGACGCTAAGCCAGGCTAAAACGTATGGAGGAATAGGTGCAATTTTGGCATTGATTGGTGGCGCAATCTCAAAGTTCGGAGGTGCATTGAGCATAGTTGGCATTGTGCTCATTCTTCTGGCAGTTAAGGAGATTGCAGATGAAGCTGGGGATGAAGCAATATTCAAGAACTATTTGATTTCGTTTGTTCTTCAAATTGGTGCATTCCTTGCCTTAATAATAGCCATTATGACGGTTCTTGGGACATCGGTAATAGCAATGGGTGGTCCAAGAGCATTTGAGCATGAAATGCAGAATTTTGAGGCAATGATGGCAATCATAGGCAGTATTCTTGTGGGCTTTATAATCTTCTGGATTCTGTTCTTGCTTGGTTCTTACTACCTCAAGAAAAGCTATGAGCTGATAGCTGAGTACACAGATGTAGATCTCTTTAAAACGACAGGATTACTCTATTTCATAGGTGCTCTGACTGCAATAATCTTAGTTGGATTTCTGATAATTTTTGTGGCGAGAATTTTGGAAATTGTGGCTTACTTCTCTCTTCCAGAAGAGCTACCATCCAAGCAGAGTTTAGTGGCGACCTGAGTTGTTCTTCTCTTTTACCACAAATTTATAAAGCAAATTTAATGAAGTTAATTCATGCCGAGGATACTCATAACGAATGATGATGGAATTTATTCAAGGGGGATAAGAGCTGCAGTTGAAGCCCTTGAGGAGCTTGGAGATATTTATGTTGTTGCACCAATGTTTCAGAGAAGTGCGAGTGGAAGGGCAATGACTTTGCATAGACCTTTGAGAGCAAAACGTGTGAGGATAAGTGGCGTGAAGGCAGCTTATGCTCTTGATGGGATGCCCGTTGATTGTATAATTTTTGCATTGGCTCGATTTGAAAACTTTGATTTGGCAATTAGCGGAATCAATCTGGGAGAGAACATGAGCACCGAGATTACAATCTCTGGAACTGCAAGTGCTGCAATTGAAGCCGCAACTCATGAGATTCCCAGCATAGCAATAAGCTTGGAAGTTGATAGAGAAAAGCATAAATTTGGTGCAGGAGAAGAGATAGACTTCACGATAGCAAAATTCTTTCTGAGAAAAATTGCAGAAGCTGTCCTCAAGCGAGGACTCCCAGAAGGTGTGGACATGCTCAACGTCAACGTTCCTTACGATGCACATGAAAACACTCCAATAGAAATCACACGCTTGGCAAGAAGGATGTATCGCCCTTCGATTGAAGAGAGGATAGATCCAAAAGGAACACCGTATTACTGGATTGTTGGAACACAGTGCCCAAAAGAAGTGCTTGAACCTGGAACAGATATGTATGCCGTAAAAGTTGAGAGAAAAGTCAGTGTAACTCCAATAAATATAGACATGACTGCCAGGATGAATTTGAATCAGCTAAGGAAACACTTAGAAATTTAGCAGTTTTCACAACGTTGCATTCCCTAAAAACATAATCAAAATGTTCGGTACCACAATTGGAGTATCAACTGATAGTTTTGAAATCCATGACCAATAGTCAAATGTATGCATGCAAAAATTTTTAAAGTCTCTCATCCATGTTTTTGTGGAAAATTTTTGCAAGGCTTATGCTTATAAATGCATAAGTTTTAATCACTGGAGGTGATGCTCATGGCAAGACCCAGAAGAGATAATAGAAAAGTTGAAGGGGATGAAGTTATTAGGGTTCCCCTTCCAGAAGGAGACCAGCTCTTTGGGGTTGTTGAACAGGCCTTAGGAGCTGGATGGATGGATGTTAGATGTGAAGACGGAAAGATTAGGAGATGCAGAATTCCTGGAAGACTCAAGAGAAGAATGTGGATCAAGGTCGGAGACTTAGTAATAGTTCAGCCTTGGCCTGTCCAAACAGACAAGAGAGGTGACATTGTGTATAGATACACGAGAACCCAAGTTGATTGGCTTATAAGAAAAGGAAAGATAAGCCAAGAGTTTTTAACCGGTGGATTAACGCTGTGATGTTCTATGGAGAGGCTTGATAGGGAGATTGCAGAGATACTTGGATTAGACGAGCGTAGGGAAAAAGACAGCGAACTGTTCAAAGTTTTCAGTGAAGTATTTGATAAAACAACAGTTGAAACTTTAAGCTACTTTCACAGGAAGGGCAAAATAGAGCAGCTTTTAGGAGTGATTTCAACAGGTAAGGAAGCAAATGTCTTTATGGGAATTGACAGCAAAGGCAATAAAATAGCAGTTAAAATCTACCGCACCTACACAACAGAATTCAGAAGAATTTGGGAGTATTTAGCAGCTGATCCAAGGGTTGGCTATCTCCCCAAAGACATAAGAAAGCTCGTCTTTGTCTGGACGAGGAGGGAATTCAAAAATCTGCAGAGGGCAATGAAATATGCGGTTAGAGCACCAGAGCCAATTGCTTTCCGCAACAACGTCTTAATAATGGAATTCATTGGAGATGAAACTCCTGCACCGCGCTTAAAAGATGTGGAAAAAGTCTTAGAAAGGAGGGACTTCGAAGAGCTTTATGAGTTCTCGATGAGTGCAATAGAGAGGCTTTGGAAGAGAGGAGATATGGTTCACGGTGATTTAAGCGAGTACAACATCTTGCTCTGGGAAAGACCCGTAATAATTGACTGGTCTCAAGCGACTGTGAAGAGGAATAGGATGAGCTTAACTCTGCTGTACCGCGATTTAAGGAATATCCTCAATTACTTCGGTAGAAAAGGGGTTGCCGTTGATGATCTTGAGGAGAAACTTAGAGAGCTGACGGGTGATTGACATGGGAGAGGAGTTTGATAAGCTGCTCAAAAAGTATGAGTATGTTGATAAAGAAGGGGAGAGGAGAGGTGAGTTTGAGGAGAGCATAGATTATGAAGCCTTCGGCGAGCAGGAAGAATTCGTGAGAATTCCTAAAGAGAGAATTGGAGTTCTCATCGGAAAGAAAGGGTCAACCAAAAGAAAGATTGAGGAAATTACAAAGACCAAAATTGAAGTGGATAGCGAAACTGGTGAAGTCTTCATAAGCTCAACTGAAAAAACAGACGACCCATTGGCAGTATGGAAAGCAAGAGATGTTGTAATGGCTATTGGTAGAGGATTCTCACCCGAGAGAGCTTTCCGCTTGTTCAACGAAGGTGAAGTTCTTGAGATAATTAACTTAAGCGACATCATCATTGGAAACGAAAAGAATGCCTTGCCGAGAATTAGGGGTAGAATAATCGGTAGGAAAGGTAGGACAAGGGAGATCATTGAGGAAATGAGCGGTGCTGATATTAGTGTTTACGGTAAAACAGTCGCTATCATCGGGAACCCTATTCAAGTTGAGATTGCCAAAACTGCTATAGAAAAGTTGGCGAAGGGTTCCCCTCACGGAACGGTGTATAAGTATCTGGAAAGGAGAAAGAAAGATTTAGAGCTTGAAGGAGGCGTTTATTATGGCAAAGGCTAAAGAACTCTTTAAAGAATTTAAAATCCAGAGCGTCAGCGAATTCTTTAGAAGAAACGCCGCAATGTTAGGATACACTGGGAAAATTCGTTCCCTTACGACAGTAGTTCACGAGGCAGTTACAAATTCCTTGGATGCATGTGAGGAAGCAGGAATTCTGCCTTATGTGAGGGTTGAAATAGAGGAGCTTGGAAAGGAGCATTACAAAATAATCGTTGAGGACAACGGTCCAGGAATTCCAGAGAAGTTCATAACCCATGTTTTTGGAAAGATGCTTGCCGGTACAAAGGCCCACAGAAACATACAGAGCAGAGGTCAGCAGGGTATCGGTATCAGCGGTGCAGTCATGTTTGCCCAAATTACAAGCGGAAAGGCAACACGCGTAATAACTTCAACAGGTGGAGATGAGATAATCGAGGCATGGGTTAAGATTGATGTTGGGAAGAATGAGGGTAAAATCGTCAAAAAGCTTAAGCATCCAAATCCGACAGGCTGGAAAGGAACGAGAATAGAGCTGGAGGTCAAGAACGTTAAGTATGTTCACTCAAAGCAGGGTGTTTTCTGGTATCTCAAACTCACAGCTATCGCAAATCCTCACGCCCATATTGAACTGATTGAACCAGATGGGAAGCTTATTGTCTTCCCACGCTCAAGTGAAGAAATCCCAAAACCTCCTGTAGAGATGAAGCCACATCCAAGGGGAGTTATGACGGATGATGTTTACAGAATGGCAAAAAGAACAAGAAAAAACACTGTAAAAAGATTTTTGATTTCTGAGTTTTCAAGAATTAGCGACAAGAAGATAGATGAGCTCATCAAATACATAGCTGCAATCAGGCTCATTAACAGAGAAGAAGACAAGAGAATAAAGGATGAACTCTTTGAGAGATTAGCTAAGGGCGAAGTGGATTTAATTCTGAGGAGTTATGGGAGGAGGGCAAAGAAAGTCATCAGAGAGGTTCAAAAGCTCATGGACAAACCCCCAGAGAAGCTCACTTGGCACGAGGCTGAAGAAATAGTGGAAGCATTTAAGTACATTAAGTTCTTAGCGCCTCCAACCCATGGGTTAAGACCAATTGGAGAGGAGAACATCGTTAAAGGCCTTACAGGAATCCTCAAGCCAGAGTTTGTAACTGCAGTTACAAGGCCGCCTAAAGTTTACCGCGGTGGTATTCCATTCCAAGTTGAAATTGGTTTGGCTTATGGTGGTGAGCTTGAAAGCTCATTTAATCTGCTCAGATACGCCAACAGAGTTCCCCTCTTATTCGATGCAGGCGCATGTGTAACAACAACAGCAGCAAGGAGCATAGACTGGAAGCGCTATAAAGTTGATGATTTGGATAGAGCACCTCTAACACTTCTAATCAACGTCATCAGCGTTCATGTTCCCTACACATCAACAGGGAAGCAGAGCATAGCCAATGAAGATGAAATTTATGAGGAGATAAGGTTGGCAATAATGGAAGCTGCAAGAAGATTGAAGACCTATCTGGGCGGTAAGCATAGGAGATTATATCAAGTCAAAAGGAAGAAAACACTTCAAAAATATGTTCCCGAAATAGTGAGAGCTTTGAGTATCTTAACAGGTGAGCCTGAAGAGGATATTGAGAAATACTTCATGGGCTTAATCGAAAAGAAGTTTGAAACTGTTGAGGCACCAATGGAGGTTGAAGCAGATGCTGAAGCGTGAAAAGCCAAAGGAACGCTTTGCATATGATCCACAGAAAGTTCTCCATAAATTGGAAGAGCTTGGAAGAGAAATCCTTGAAGAGGTCAGACAGGGAAAGAACCCTTACCTTGATATTCCAACAAGAGGACTTAACAACGTTTACTTTGATGAAGTCAAGAGGGTCATCAGGATGGGAGATAAGCTCTCAAGAAGATACTTCCTCAATGTCGCCCACGCGAGAAAGTTCATGCAGACCCTACTCATAGCAGCTTACGTGAAGAGATTGGTGAGCGAAGGAAAGCACGCGAGCTTGAGAGAAGCCTACTATGCCAACAAGCACACAATCCCTGGGACTAAGGAAAACACGTTTGAAGACCAAAGTGAGAGCGACCCAGTTATCGAAGACTTAGAGAGAATGCTTGGTGTTTTAAGAGAAGAAATGCACCTAACAGCAGATAGAAGAGGTTACGTTTACGGAGATATAACAATCAGAGATGGCGAAGACGAGTTTAACACTTCAAAGCTCGGTACGGGTGGATGGGCTGTTCCAGGAACAGTTGAGCATATTCAGTTCGTGGACATAAACGTTGATTATGCTTTAGTTGTAGAGACAGCAGCTATGGCCGACCGTCTGATTGAAGAAAAGTTCCCGAAGAAGGAGAGAGCTTTGATCATTGCAACTCAAGGACAGGCTTCAAGAGGTGTGAGAAGACTGATTCATCGTCTGCACTATGAAGAAGGATTACCAATCATAGTATTCACAGATGGTGATCCATACGGTTGGTACATCTATTCGACAATAAAGCAAGGTTCAATTAATCTCGCTTACCTCAGCGAAAAGCTTGCAACGCCTGAAGCAAAGTTCGTTGGAATGACCATGGATGACATCAAGAAATATGGCTTAGAGAACGTTACAGAAAAGCTCAAGGGAATTCCGCCGAATAAGAAGGGTGGCCCAACAGGAGATTATAAGAGGATCATCGAAGAAATGAACTATCCGTGGTTCCAAACCAAAGAGTGGCAGAGACAGTTGAAGCTTGCCTTACAGTGGGGCGTCAGAATTGAACAGCAGGCTTTGGCCAACAAAAGCTTAGAGTTCGTTGCTAAGAAGTATCTGCCCGAAAAAATTGCAAATGAGGAGTTGCTGCCATGACGACCACTCAAGAGTTGGTCGCTCAGGTAAACAAGATTTTGGATGATATCGGAATTGACATGGCAGGGTTATTTGAGAATCTCGATATCCCTACTCTTGTTTTCTACCTCAACAGAAACCTTGAGATCCTAAAGGAGTTTGAAGAAGAACTCTCAAGAAGGGTTGGAGAAACCGTGCCCTCAGTTAGGGGGATAGATAAGAAGGAAAAAGATCCCCACATAAGATGGCTGTATAAGAAGAAGCACAACAGAATCCTGGCTCTTGAGAGACTGAGAAGTGCAATAGTAGCGCACAAAATGGCATTGGCTTTGATTTCAGCAAACTATTCGTTTTACCTTGGAAATAGAGAGATTGATCCAAAAACAATTAAGAAACACGAAGAGATCAAAAAGATAAAAGCTGTTAGAAGACCCATAACCCTCGGAAGAATTGATATACTACCTCATTTTGCGTATTCTGGAGATGTTTTGAGACTACTTGGACAGGAGAGCATAGAAGTTAGAGAAGCATTTAAACTCATAAAATCGAAATTAAGGGAGAAAGGGGTTGTAAGGAAGAAGAGCTTTAGGATTGAGGTAGAGTACTGGGATAAAGGCAGATTAAGAAAGACAAGGCTTGATATTCCTACGGATGCAGATATAGAAAGTGAGCTTAGAAAGAGGTTTGGAAAACGCTTCCGCTGGAGAGTTTTGAGTTATGTGAAAACAAAAGGGGTTCTTATCAATAATCACTATACTGTTGATAATCTGGCTCTTGCCTATGCTTCACTTGATCCGGAAAAAGGGCCAGAGCTTTTGGGTCTGGATCTTTTCAGATACTACTTTTTAACTTCAGAAAAAGAAAGGGAGACACTTGGGCTGTATCCAGATATAAAGCTCTACATTGACTGTCATTATTCAATCTTTGACTTACCGTTTATAAAGGAAAAGGGTTTCCGAACAGGGTTTGGAAGCATGATGATAATCCAAAAGTGTGAAATTGAGAAGATGCTGGGTGGAAGAAGAAGCGAAATTTCGAACATACCAAACTATCTCCTCGGTGGGGCTATTCTGTATGGTGTGAGTCCCTTTGATGAGAAGAAAGTGGCAGAACTTCTTGGACTGGAGCTGGGCAAACTTGTAGAAGCTATTAGAAAGCTTGTCCTTTCCGGTCTCCATACATCCCTCTTTACGAACTTAGAAAAATTTGAGAAGTTTATGCCGAAAAGTGA
This sequence comes from uncultured Thermococci archaeon, assembly GCA_964615185.1. GTDB lineage: Archaea > Methanobacteriota_B > Thermococci > Thermococcales > Thermococcaceae > Thermococcus_B. The sequence goes on along the minus strand of CAZTOS010000029.1, from coordinate 11,259 downwards.
TAAAGCAAAGAGATTTTTGGAGCTGCTTCAGGGGTGAGGGGAGTGAAAGTTGAGATAACCGCGAGAAATAATGAAGAACTATTAAGAAAGATAGATGAAATACTCAATGAAAATGTGAGGGAAGTTTACATAAACCTCAGACCCACAAAGGAGATACTTGTCAGGATTCTGGAAAATGCTCCAAATGTGAAGCTCATCGGCTGTCCCCCCAGTCTCTATCCCAAAGTCTCAAAGAGAGTAATTAGAGCTCTTAAACAGATGGGAATCGAAGTGGTGCCGATCCAAAGATCAAGGGGGAGACCCAAAAAATATGACGAGAGAATCGTGGTTAAAATTAGAGAGCTTGTTAAGACAGGGAAAACTCCCAAAGAGATAAGCAGGGAACTTGGAATCCCACTGAGAACTGTATACTACATGCTTAACGGTAGGTAGAGCTGGTGTAGTAAATGTCCGCTCATTGGGGAGATGGCGATAAAAAGGCCAACATAGCAGGTTATTTCTTGATATTCTTTTTAATCCTTACACTATTTTCTCTGCTCCACAGGTATTCCATAAGATCAAGGCCATCTTCCTTTAATATTGAGTGGATATATCTCATATGGGGATTTTTCTTTTTTATAGCAATGGGGATAGCCTTGAAGTTTCTTTTTGAGGGGAGACTCCACGGAGAGAGACTTCCAAGAAAAAAGAGCAAATGGAGAAACGTCGTTGAATTTATTACAATATTTGCTCTCATTGTGGCAGTGTATCTAATAATTACAGCAAAGCCGCGCTATTTACCTAAAGGAGAAGCACCCATCATAAGATATCCCAAGTGGTTAACGGGATTTGGGTTTAACGAAAGTGTTATTGTATACTACAAACAGCTCCCCCTCTATCTGTATGTCATCCCCCTTATAATAGCTGCCCTCATTGTTTTAACCGCTATTAAGAAACGAAAGAGACATTTACTCAATGCAGAAGAGATCCAAAAATTTGATCCTCAGATGAGGTTTGATACGATTGAAGGGAGTCCGGAGGAGAGGGTTATAAGGATGTACAAGAACGTTGTTGCTGGGCTAATTTTGAAGGGTTATCCTTATCAAAGGAGCTGGACTCACTGGGAGCACGAAGAGAAACTTAAGGACATCTTTGAGGATTTGGATGACCTTCATGTACTCACAAGAATATTTGAGAAAGCCAAGTATGCAGGAAAGCTTAATCAGGAAGATGTAGCCCTTGCAAAAGAAAGCTATGAAAAGCTGATGAAATTTCTAAGATAAGAGTTAAAAAGAGATTATACTACCAGTTTGACGGTGAGAAAGATGATTTTTGAAACTCAAGAGGAAGTCCCAAAGATTAGGGAGAGATTGCATAGAGTGGGCATAACTAATCTCAGAACAATTGCAAAGATAAATTGGAAAGGGAAGCTCTACACATTCATCCCCACCTTCGAAATAACTATTGATGTTCCCGAAGAGAAGAAAGGAATCCATATGAGCCGTTTGATTGAGAGTATAACAGAAACCATGAGTGAAGCAGTTGAAGAGGAGGTCAGCAAGGTTCACTCATCTCTTGAAGAGCTTGAACTTGCAATAATCAAGCGATTGGAGAAGAAACATCCACATAAGAAAGCTGAGGTATGGATAAAGACACACTTAATTCTTGAAAAAGAAACCCCTGCAAGTAAAAGGACAAGTTTGGAAGCGTATGACGTTGAGGTGGGGGTAATAAAAGATGAAACAACAAAAAAGCTTGAAAAAGTGCTGAGAGTAACGGTTATAGGAAACACTGCTTGCCCCCATGCAATGGCAAACAATCAAGGAAAAACACACATTCAGAGAGCAATAGCAACCCTCGAAATAAGGACGAACTTTGATGAAGAAATACCCCTTGAGGACATGATTGAAGTTGTTGAAAGTTCTTTTAGTTCGCCAACATATACACTGCTCAAAACAGTTGACGAGAATGCTGTTGTTCAGAGGATGTATGAAAATCCCAAATTCGTAGAAGATGTTGCCAGGGAAATAATATTTAAAGCAAAACAAAGGTTTAGGGGCAGAATACATGTCAAAGTTGTCAGTCTGGAAAGCATTCACAAGCATGATGTAATAGCCGAGACATGGTACATACCATAAATAGGTGATACAGTCATGAGAGTTATCTATGAAAAGGAAATCAGCACGGAAAATATCATCGTTTCTCCAAGACCTGTCTGGAAATGCAAAACCTGTCCGACCTATGGTAAGAGTCCTTCATGTCCTCCTTATGCTCCTTCATGGGAAGAAGCAAAAGAGTGGATTAGACACTTTAAGAAAGCTCTTCTGATTAAGTTTGAGATTAACTACAAAAATTTCGAGGAAGAAAAAAGGAAAGTCCTATTATATTTGCTCAAAAAAGAAGAAAAGCTGTTTAAAGCCGGTAATCCATATGCATTTGCACTCTTTCCAGGCAACTGCAATCTCTGCAAAGTGTGTGAATTTGAGAGAAGCAAACGATGTAAAATGCCGACAAAAGTCAGACCTTCCCTTGATGCTATAGGAATAGAGCTATCCAAGATTGTTGACTTAGACTTCAGCGAAAGTGTTTTGTATGGGCTGATATTAATCGATTAGGATAAAAATGAAAGTTTACATAACGATGCTCGGTCGCTCCACATGGGCAATGATAAACGCATATTATGCTGTGGTGATGGAGAAAAAGTACAAACCTGACGAGATTTACATATTTCTCGAGGATATATATCAAGACAAACTCCCCAAAGCCGTTAGAGCGCTTGAAATGATATCTGCCGCCTTCGGCTTCTCACCAAAAATTGATGTGATAATTATAAAAGAGGCAAATTTTAAAGAAGCCAGGAAAAAGGCTGGAATCCTTTTAAGAAAGCTCAAGAGTATAGGAGCTGAAATTGCCATAGATATAACCTCAGGAAGAAGAGCTTTAGTAGCTGGAGCACTTGTCCAAGGAGTTCCACTAAAAGTTAATCACGTCTTTTACTTGGCATTAGCCGATAAAGACATACAGTTTGCAAACAGACCATATATGATGATTCCCCTTCATGCACAAAAACTCGAAGATTTCATGGAGGGCTGACTATGGAGCTGGTCATAGACAAGCCAGAACTTCAAATCTTGCTGAATCTTCTCCCTGATGATGTCGTTATCTCATATCCACTTTATGGAAACTTTCCCCTTCTAAGATTTAGGAGAGAGGGATACGGGTATAGAATAGAAGCATTGGTGCAACCCGAGAACTTTTCTCGGATTTTATCAGAAAGAAAGGACACCTTCCATGATCTTCCAACATATAGAGATTTCCACGAATGTGTCTTAGCTTCGGGCATAATAAAGTATGCGAATCTTGATGATTTTAAAAAGCATCTTGAGAGTTATGAGCTTTTGAGTAAGAGAGTTATTTTTGCCCCAGATACAAATATTTTTTATCATCGCTTTATTTCTACGTATCCTCCTCTTCGAAAATACGAACTTGCTGTGGTTGATGTTGTTATCTGGGAAATTGAGCAATCAATGAACTACAAGTATCATTTAGGGCACATAAATGCCCTGAAGCGCATTCTTTATAATCCTCACCTCATAGATGAATTTCACAACAGGAGGATGAAGAAATCCAGAAAGGCAGCATATATTGCCCTTAAGGAATTCAAAGCACTAAAGAATAGGATAATGGAGGTCAGGAGGGTTCATGAAAATGTAGGAACGAATGATGAGCTTATTGTTAAATCGCTCAAAGAGTTTGATAAAGAAACTCCATCACTTGTTGTCCTCCTGACAGCGGATATTGCAATGACGGATATAGCAGAGCTTGAGGGGCTCGAGTATTTCCTGTTTGAGTATCCTCACGAAAAGATTTCAACTCACCATGCTACACCCTATCAAATGAGAACCCTGCTTTTTAATCTTGCATCGGTGTTTGGTGTAATACAAGTTGAGGATGTCTTAGTTTTTGGAGAATTTGGTGGAAAGGTGAAGTTAAACGATCTCAAATTAAAATTTTTAGGAAACTCTATATCTCATGAATTCACCTTCCATTTGAAGCTCAGCAGAAAACTGAGAGAATTAAAAATAGAAAGATAGTCAGCGAAGCATCCCTTCAAGTTTCTCTACATAACTGATGCTTCTTTTTATGTCTGCAAAGTATTCCTGTGCTTTTACTATATGCTCCTTCCTGACTTCCTGTCCCTGGGCAATTATACTTGAGGGGGCAAGTAGTTGGACAGCATATCTTAGGCTTGTCTTCTCACCAAGTTCTGCAAGGTATTCAATTGCTTCGCTACTTATTGTGATGCCTTCTTCTTTAGCCCGAATTTTTATTATCTCTCTGATTTCCTCTTTTTTGTAAGGTTCGGTGTTTATAATAAGGAGTCTATCAAGCATATCAAGAGGAATGCCATGTGGGGCCTCAATATCAGTCCCCCTGATCTTCGTTTTTCCTCGATTTGTTGCTAGGATCAATATTGGGGCAAGTTCACTTTCCATCGCCCTTGCGAGGAATGAAAATGCTTCTATGTCAAGCATATGGCATTCATCGATGAACAGCACCCCCGGAACAAGTACAGCTTTGCCCTCCTCCACCCACTGTTTGACAGTTTCATCGACCCTTTCCCTAACCTCATCTGTAATTTCCAGTCCTCCGCCAAAAATCAAGTTGAATATTCCTCCAGCTCTTGCATTTACAACATCCAAATCGTGAAGCGTGACAGTATACGTAAATTCCTTGATTTTTAGCACTGGACCACTTGGCATATCAACTTTTCTCTTTAAGAAAATTCCTTCTTCCTCTTTTGTGGTACCAATCTTTGAGATTCTACCGGTTTCTGCATCAATCTGAACCACATCCCCTTCTTCAATCCCAAGATCGAGGAGCTGGTATGCTATTTCTCTTCCAGCTCTAACTGTCTTTTCATCATCTTTTGTTTTGAGTGTTAGTATCACGGACTCTGGGATCTCGACATATGGATTGAATGGGTGTCTTGTTCTTCTGATTTCGATTTTCTCAACTTTTCCTTCATACACTTTTCTTTCTTCGCTTATCCTGACGCCTATAGCCCTCCTTAAGGCTTGTCTAAGAAATTCTGTTTTCTTTATTTCAGCTGAGTAGATTTCACTCCCTGAAATCTGGACAAATGGCACGTCTTCACCAAGTTCCTTGGCAATACCTATGGCTATTGCTGTCTTTCCGCTTCCTGTTGGTCCAACGAGTAAGATGCCTTTTCCAGCAAGTTTGCCCTTCTTTATGAGATTGACTGCTATTCCTGCGGCCTCTCTTGCTTTAATCTGTCCAACCATGCCGTCTGCGATGAACTTTGCCCTCCCATTTTCATCTAAACCAAGTCCCTTAATGTGTGAGTGGCTACCAACTCTCTCAAAGCTCATCTTTGCAATTTCTTCTATGACTGCCATCCTCCCACCCCCTTTAAAATATCATTTTGTTATTAAAAAAGACATGATTTTAAAAGGTTAACGGAGAAGCTTTAATCTGATGAGACAACACAATCGACATTATATAAAATTCCACTGGATATGTACCTTATTTCTTAAAAATTTTTTGTTCTAACTTACCACCCAATATGATAATACGAAAGATTTAAAAAAGAAAAAGCGAAAGATTTAAAAAGATTTTGGTTTGGGGTGGGGCTATGAAGCGTTTAGGTAGGGTTTCTCATTATGCAAAGCAGGGTTTTCTAATACTCCGTTCTAACTGGGTTCCTTCGTTAAATGATCCAGTTGTGGATAAAGACCTTCAACTTGTAGGCATCGTTAAAGATGTGTTTGGTCCAGTAAAAATGCCATATGTAGCGGTAAAACCAAAGATAAAGGCTCCTGAAAAGTATGTTGGACAGGTTCTTTACGTTGATGAAAGGAAGAAAAGGAAAAGAGACCAGAAAAGAAAAGCAAAGAAGTTCAAGAAAAAGCGCCCTGCCCCCAAAAGAGGGGGGTGATTTGTTTGCCTTCTGCGGAAGATTTTAAAAAATGTCCTATTTGTGGATCAGTTAAGTTAATTTATGATCCCGAAAGGGGTGAAATTGTGTGCACTGATTGTGGTTATGTGGTTGCTCAGAACATAATTGATTTGGGTCCGGAATGGAGGGCATTCGATGCAGATCAAAGGGTGAAGAGGGGCAGAGTTGGGGCCCCGATGACAATGATGATTCATGACAAGGGTCTTTCCAGCACCATTGATTGGAAGAACAAGGATATTCATGGTCATGATATTTCGAGTACGATGAGAGCAAAGATATATCGTCTTAGGAAGTGGCAAAGAAGGATTAGAGTTAGTGATGCCGCTGAGAGAAATCTGGCATTTGCTTTAAGTGAATTGGATAGAATGGCATCACAGTTGAGCCTTCCCAGAAATGTTAAAGAGATGGCAGCCGCTCTTTATCGGAAGGCTGTTATGGAGAGGCTCATAAGGGGTAGATCAATTGAGGGTGTAACAGCCGCTTGTTTGTATGCAGCATGCAGAATGGCAAAAGTACCAAGAACCTTGGATGAAATTGAAGAAGTTGCGAGAGTAGATAAAAAGGAGATAGGGAGAAGTTACAGGTTTATAGCAAGAGAACTCCATCTGAAGCTCATCCCAACAAGTCCAATTGATTATGTGAGCAGATTCGCTGATCAACTGGGTTTGAGTGAAAAAACAAAAAACAGAGCGATTAAGATACTTCAAAAAGCGATTAAACTCGGTTTAACCAGCGGAAGAGGACCTATGGGAGTTGCTGCTGCGGCATTATACATTGCAAGTGTTCTGGAAGGGGAGAAAAGAACACAAAGAGAGGTTGCTGAGGTTGCTCACGTCACCGAAGTAACTGTGAGGAACAGATACAAAGAACTTGTTGAAAAGCTTAACATAAAGCTGACTCTCTAACCAGATGAGGACTCAAACCCGTCGCTGATGGATGATGAGAGGGGACCTCGCCGATGGTCCGAATTGGAATCTTAAGTGATACCCATTATCCAGATAAAACATCTTACCTTCCCAATTTAATTTTTGAGAAATTTCAAGAGAAGAATGTAGAACTCATCATTCATGCCGGGGATTTGACATCTCCAAGCGTTAAAAAGGCCTTGGAGAAAATTGCCCCTGTGGTCGCTGTTAGAGGGAACCTGGATGAACCCATTTTTCCCGAAGAGAGGAGCATTGAGATAGAAGGTCTCAAAATTGGGATTTTTCATGGGCATCAAATTCTTTCTCTTGATACTCAAACGTTGAAATATAAAGCACTTGATATGGATGTTGATATCTTGATCTTTGGTCACACTCATAGATATTTTTATGAAGTTTATGAGTTCATGGGGAGAAAAATAGCTCTTTTAAACCCAGGTTCTCCAACGGTTCCAAGAAGGAGTGATCCCACATTTCTAATTGGTGAGATTAGAGACAGAAAGTTCTATTTCGAGATATTCAAACCCTGGGAAACTCAGTGGAAATATCCATAGAAAAACAAAAATAGAAAAGCCGAGAAGCAAACCAGATAACAACATCAAGCCTTAATAGCGAGCTTAATGTCCTCGGCCTTAACTGTCTTTCTGCCAGCGTGCTTTGCGAGGTCAACAGCCTTCTTTGCAATCTCAACAGCCTTCTCCTCAAGGTGCTCGGCTAAGAGCTTGGCTGCCTCCTCGCTAACCCTCTGTGCACCTGCCTTTCTAATCAATCTATCAACTGGGGCAATTGGTAACTCAGCCATTTCCCCTACCTCCTTAAAGTTGTTTTGCTAATATTTGCATTTTATTTTTTGAAAGAAGTCCTATATAAACCTTTCGGAAAAACACCGTTTTCCAGTGATTATACGCTTATCTTTCTTATAATTATTGAGAGTTAAGGCAAAATACTGCAAATAGAACAAAGTTGGGAATTTTTAGGCTTTGTGCATTATATTGATATTCGTTGAGATGGCCTTTTTATGCCTAATACTCACCTAATTGAGCATATTTTTGTGACATTGTTTATCATTACTTTAAGTATTGTTAGTTTAAATAAGGGATTTGGATATACAAAAGGAACTCACTGATTTTAAATCGAAATCTGCTATATCATGGTATTAAGTGTTTTAGTATCATTAGAGTTCAATAGGCCCTTGCAGTTAAAGGAATTATTTCCTTAGAGTGTGTTAACTATATTGTTTAATTTCATTACATTTTTGATTAATAACGTTTATATACCTCTCAAGTCAATCCCATTATTACCTCAAAAGTGGAGGGAGCAAAAATGCCCGAGAAGTTTGAGATATATGATGTATACGTAGATAAGGAATATGAACCAAATCCAAAAAGAGATTTAATAGCTGTATTCAGAATAACACCAGCGGATGGATTTAGTATTGAAGCTGCTGCGGGGGCAGTAGCTGCAGAGAGTTCAACTGGAACTTGGACAAGCCTGTATCCTTGGTATGAAAAGGAAAGATGGGAAGATATGTCTGCCAAGGCATATCACTTTACAGATATGGGCGATGGAAGCTGGATTGTAAGGATAGCATATCCAGTTCATCTCTTTGAAGAAGGAAACATGCCTGGAATGCTTGCAAGTGTTGCAGGTAACGTTTTTGGTATGAAACGTGTAAAAGGATTAAGGCTTGAGGATATTTATCTTCCAGAACGTTTCTTGAGAGAATTTAACGGACCATCTAAGGGAATAGAGGGTGTCAGGAAGATATTTGGAGTCAAAGACAGACCCATAGTGGGAACTGTGCCAAAGCCAAAAGTTGGCTATTCTCCGGAAGAGCTTGAGAAGCTTGCCTATGATCTGCTCAGCGGTGGAATGGACTATATCAAGGATGATGAGAATCTAACTAACCCATGGTATAACCGCTTCGAGGATAGGGCAGAAGTCATCATGAAGGTCATTGAAAAGGTTGAAAATGAAACCGGAGAAAAGAAAAGCTGGTTTGCCAACATTACTGCAGATATAAGGGAAATGGAGAGAAGGTTGGAACTTCTGGCTGATTATGGTAATCCTCATGCCATGGTTGATGCTGTCGTGACTGGATGGGGAGCATTGGAATACATTAGAGACCTGGCTGAGGATTATGGCATTGCTTTACATGCCCATAGAGCAATGCATGCTGCATTTACAAGAAATAAATACCATGGTATCTCGATGTTCGTCTTAGCCAAGCTCTATAGAGTAATAGGCCTTGACCAGCTTCACGTTGGAACAGCTGGAGCAGGAAAGCTTGAAGGAGGAAAATGGGAAGTTATACAGTTTGCAAGAGTCTTTAGAGAGAAGCACTATGTCCCAGATGAAAATGATGTGTTCCATCTCGAGCAGAAGTTCTATCACATAAAGCCAGCAATGCCCGTCAGCTCTGGTGGACTTCACCCAGGTAATCTTGAGCCGGTCATAGATGCATTAGGAACAGAACTTGTCCTCCAGATCGGTGGTGGAACCCTTGGACATCCAGATGGGCCAAAGGCTGGAGCAATGGCTGTGAGACAGGCTTTAGATGCCACAATACAAGGAATACCTCTCGATGAATACGCAAAAACTCACAAGGAACTTGCAAGAGCTTTGGAGAAATGGGGTCATGTAACCCCTGTTTGATCTTCTCTTTTTCTTAGTTGTTCGGGCATGTTATAAATGATATACATAAACTTCAATATTCTTCGTTGTTCGTTGCCTATCTGTCAAAACTTGGAGGAAAAGACGTTTTAACTTAATCTTCTCATTATCTTTGGTGACGCTTATGAATCCTGAAGGATTTTTAGAGGTCATCACCGGGCCAATGTTTGCTGGAAAAACAACAGAACTGATAAAACGAATTGAGAGACAGATTTTTGCAAAACGGAAGGCAGCACTTTTCAAACCCTCAATAGATAACAGATACAGCGAGAGTGAGGTTGTTGCCCATAATGGGCTGAGATATGAGGCATATGTTATTCCCACTACAGAGGAAGGTGTTAAAATGATCTATGACATAACAAAGAGAGAAAAGCTTGAAGTTGTGGGCATTGATGAAGTACAGTTCTTTCCCCCTTCAATTGTTGGAATCTTAAATAAATTGGCAGATGAAGGCATTTACGTAATTGCTGCAGGACTTAATCTTGATTTCAAAGGAGATCCTTTCCCAGTTACTAAAGAACTCTTGGTTCGAGCAGATAACATAGTCTATCTAACTGCGGTTTGTACTGTTTGTGGGGCACCGGCAACAAGAAGCCAGCGTTTGATTAACGGAAAACCAGCTCCAAGGGATTCTCCTGTTATTTTGGTTGGAGGACTGGAAAGTTATGAAGCAAGATGCAGAAAGCATCATATAGTTCCTTGACCCTTTGATTTTTAATTGTGTCCTTATTTTATCATTCTAAGTGATTGTGAAACTCCCATCCAGTTAGAGTTCACTCTGAATAGTTTAAACCGAAAAGCTTAAGTTTAAACTTTTCTAACATTAAGTTAGATAAGTGGGGGTGAGAGTGTGGTGTTAAATAATGAGATGGGGAAACTGCTTGATGTGCTGGGGAATGAAACAAGACGTAGGATACTCTTACTTCTCACTAAGAGACCTTACTTTGTTAGTGAGCTTTCTCAGGAACTGGGAGTTGGACAAAAAGCCGTTTTAGAGCATTTGAGGATTCTGGAAAGAGCCGGGTTAATTGAAGGAAGAGTTGAAAAGATTCCCCGTGGTAGACCAAGAAAGTACTACACAATTAAAAGAGGATTTAGACTTGAAATCTTGCTAACTCCATACGTCTTTGGAACAGAAATGTATGAGCCAAAAGCTCCAAGAAAAACGGCTGAATATGAACAGGCTAAAGAGCTAATAAAATCTCAGGAGCCCGTTGAGACTAAAGTGAAGGAGCTTGCGGAATTTTTAAGGGAGATTGAAGAGAAAATTGCTGAACATATGCGGGCAAAGCAAGAGCTTGAGGAAGTTAGACTGCTTGCTGAAGCATACATAGAAAATCTCATGCGCAGAATAGCTCAAGAAGGCGAGAATGAGTTCGACGAGATTCTCAAAGAGCTTGAGGAATGCCTCCCAAGAGAGTTTATGGCTGAACTGAAAAGAATAAAGAAAGAGCTGTATGGGGTTTAGAGTATTTTCCCTTCCTGTTTCATCCTAACGAGTTTTGTCAAATAACCGGCAATTCTGTTCCTTATAGTTTTGCTCGTGACATTTGTCAGTTCTTGAACCTTCTTTTTATTGTGCTCGAAATCTGTTGTAAACTCGTTTGGATATCTGTCCAAAAGCTCCCTCGCGACCCTTTTAATGAAGCCTTGCCTTATGTTCCCCATTTTCATCCCTCCGATAATCTTGACATCATGTCCAAT
>CAZTOS010000028.1:0-26802 GCA_964615185.1 uncultured Thermococci archaeon | reverse complement strand
TAAGGAGGCAACCATAATGTGGAAGAAAATGCTTGGGTTGATGTTGGGGTTGTTGATTTTAGGAGTAGCACTTGCATCAGCAGCACCAGAAGGGACCAAGTGGGCACAATTTAAATGTGCATCATCAACTGACCCATACAGTGGTAGAACTTATAAAGTTTGCAATAGTGCAGGATTAGAATATGTAGCTATGTACCCAGCAGAGGAGGGAAAGTGGGTATACGTGTTTAGGGTTGGGTCGGTAGCAGAATCAACTGCATCATGGGGGGAACCTCTTCCATTAATTGACACCGCAGGAGTTCGTGTTGAAGAAGTAGCGGGTAATAATTATTTTGCCATATTTTCAGCTCCATATGATTCTGAATATGCTGGAGCATGGCCATTATCCGGAACCCACGATTACAGCACATTCAAAAAGGTTGCATGGGATATAATGAACCTTGTAGTCTCTCAAATGAATCAAAAATTGGGCACTGCCTTAAGTGTGACTCAGATTCTAAAGGATTTATACGTAGGAGTCAGCAGTAGCTCTGGTGGTCAAAATACTGATTATGTAGAAGTCAACTGGAATGTCGGAGGTTGGAATGGAACAATAAATGCTACTCATTACTTCCAATTTGACATAAAGGCACATCCTGGTCATCTTATAGAGTTTAAGGTCAAAGACAGGATTAACTATAATCCAGATTCTACAGCTGTCTGGAATGTTATGATAGATGTTTTACCGAGCCCTGATGATCCAGAAGTTCTATCCATGCAAAGCTTTTCAGACAGGATACTTAACAAGTTGATTGGATTTTACTATACGCTTAGATATCATGGAGAAGTCACAAAGTTTTACATCACATACAAAGGTCAGAGAATAGCTTTCTACAAGATTCAGCCAAATGCAATAGATAAGTACACCGAAAAGTTTGGTATTCCTACAGAAATAGCCGAGAAGTTTAAAAAGTCTGGGAAGCCATTTTATTTCACCAAAGACCCAGTAGGAATAACGGTGATGCCAAGTGGTTGAAAAACGTAAGTTTTTGCTTTTTATTTTCATTTTTCTGCTGTTAATAGGAACATACGCTCATTTTTCAGAAAAGAAAACAACTCAAAATCCCCCGGCCTCCCATAGTATCGTATTCCATGCGGAGGAACTCTGTTCTAGATACTTTCCTAACGAAACTTATCCCGATAAAATGAATGAAATCGCTGGTATATGTCCCAAATACAAAAACAATCACACGGCAGTTGTATTTTGTTGGGTTGGGTGCAAATTAGTAAAATCAGGTACCAACGAGTATGAGTGTAGAGGCGGGAAAATTTACAAACTGGTTGTTGATACGAGAAACTGGACACCCATCTCTTTAACCCCCTCCAACTGGAGTGAAGTGGTAGAAGTTGTCTATGCTGAGTGTCCAAAGTACATAGAGGGTATATCTGAAAATTCCCAAGAAGAATCAAAATGATAATTTCTCCAAGTGGTTGATATTATTTTTGGGCTAACTGCCATACAATTGAAAAAGTTGGCACCATAATTGACATTCTGCCAATTAAAAAAGGCAAAGATTAAAATTCTTCCCTCTTATCTTTCATGGGATGGAACATGATAGCGATAGTTGATTTAGGAATCGGCAACTTAGCCAACGTGAGAAAAGCTTTAGGTGGAGTCATTACGAGTGACCCCTATGAAATAGAGAAAGCTGAGAAAATAGTTTTGCCCGGCGTTGGAAATTTTGGAGCTGTGATGGAGAAGCTTGAGCCTTTGAGGGGAGTTATCTTAGATGCCATAACCGACGGAAAGCCTTTCCTTGGCATATGCCTTGGGCTTCAGCTGCTCTTTGAAGAGAGTGAAGAGAGTCCAGGAAGCAGAGGACTTGGCGTGTTTGAAGGCAAAGTTGTGCGCTTTAGAGGCGTTAGAACGCCGCACATTGGCTGGAATCAGGTGTGGCAGAAGAAAGAATGCAAGCTCTTTGAAGGCATAAAGGATGGAGCATACTTCTACTTTGTCCACTCATACTACGCCCAGCCAGCAAATGAGAGCATAATTGCGGGAGTTACAGACTATCAGTCGAAGGGCAATGAAGTTATTTTTACATCTGTAGTATGCAGAGACAATATTTACGCGGTTCAATTCCACCCAGAAAAGTCGAGCAAAAACGGGTTAAAGCTCTTAGCGAACTTCAGGAGGATATGAAGATGAAAATTTATCCCGCTATCGATTTAATGAATGGAAAGGCCGTTCGCCTCTACAAAGGGAGAAAGAATAAAGTAAAAGTTTATGGTGACCCAGTGGAGATAGCTAAGGGTTTCGCCGAATACGTGGACAAAATCCACATAGTGGACTTAGATGGAGCTTTTAGCGGAAAGCCTCAAAATCTCAATGTTGTTAAGCGAATAATAGAGAAGACAGGACTTAGGATTCAGCTTGGAGGTGGCTTCAGAGATTACGAGAGCATAGCAAAGGCTTATGAAATCGGCGTCGAAAACGTCATAATTGGCACGAAAGCCTTTGACTTGGAATTTTTAGAAAAAGTAACACAAGATTTTGAAGGAATTACTGTAAGCTTAGATGCCAAGGGCGGAGAGATAGCAGTGAAGGGTTGGCTTGAGGAGAGCTCAATGAGGGTTGAGGAAGCCTACGAAATGCTTAGAAAATACGTTAAAAGGTTTATTTACACGGCAATCGAAAGAGATGGCACTTTAACTGGGATAGAAAGCATAAAGCGCTTTTGGGATAATGAGGAGTTCATTTATGCTGGCGGCGTCTCAAGCGTAAGCGATGTGCTAAAGGTTAGAGAGATTGGATTCTCTGGGACTATAGTGGGAAAAGCCCTCTACGAGGGCAAGGTTACCTTAGAAGAGCTGTTAAATGTCTTAGGTGATTGAGATGTTAGCTAAGAGAATTATCGCGGCTTTAGATATAAAGGAAGGCAGAGTGGTCAAAGGGATAAAGTTTCAAAACATTCGCGACGCTGGAGACCCAATAGAATTAGCGAAGCGCTATGAGGAAGAAGGGATAGATGAGATAGTTTTCTTAGATATTACCGCATCTTACGAAAAAAGAAAAATCCTCCTCGATTTGGTTAAGAGGATAGCTGAAGAAATCTACGTCCCATTTACAGTTGGTGGAGGAATTAGGAGCGTCGAAGAGATAAGGGAGATAATCAAAAGCGGTGCCGATAAGGTTTTCCTAAATACAGCGGCCGTTGATAATCCCAAGCTCATAAGCGAAGCGGCAAAAGTTGTTGGGAGTGCGAATTTAGTCATAGCAATTGACGCAAAGTGGAACGGCGAATACTGGGAGGTTTATACTCACGGGGGAAGAAAAGCAAGAGGACTTGATACTATAGAGTGGGCAAAGGAAGTTGAGCGCTTAGGTGCTGGAGAAATACTCTTAACATCAATGGACACAGATGGAACTCAGCAAGGCTTTGATATTCCGCTGACTAAAGCGATCGTTGAAGCTGTGGATATCCCAGTTATTGCCTCTGGAGGTGCTGGGAATCCAGAGCACTTTTATGAAGCGTTTAAAATAGGTGCTGAGGCAGCTTTAGCAGCTTCGATATTCCACTATGGAAAGTACACGGTTAGAGAGCTGAAAGAATACCTATCTAAGAAAGGTGTCCCTATAAGATTGGAGTGATGAAAATGAAGGAGCTTATTGAAAAAGTCAACTGGAAAAATGGAATTGTTCCAGTAATTGTCCAAGATACAAAAGGCGAAGTCCTAACATTGGCTTACATGAACAAAGAAGCTTTAATGAAGACGCTTGAAACGGGTTATGCCCACTACTATTCAAGGAGTCAAAAGAGAATTAGAATGAAGGGTGAAGTGAGCGGAAACGTTCAAAGAGTAAAGGAGATTAGAATAGACTGCGACAACGACGCTTTGCTTTTAATCGTTGAGCAAGTTGGTGTTGCGTGCCACACGGGGAATTACTCATGCTTTTACAGAAAGCTGGGAGAACCAGAGAAAGTCGTTGGCAGAATAGACTACTCGCTCACAATCCTGAGAGAGCTTGAAGAGCTGATAAAGCAGCGAAAGGAGAATCCAAAAGAAGGTTCCTATACATCGAAGCTGTTCAAAGAGGGGAAGGAGAAAATCTACAAGAAGTTTGGAGAGGAGGCAATTGAGGTTTTAGTCGCTGAAGGAAGGGAGAGAATAATTTACGAGACTGCGGATTTACTTTATCATTTGCTGGTTTTGCTTGCCTACAATGAAATAAGCTTAGGGGAAGTTATGAAGGAGCTTAGGAGGCGGAGGAAGTGAAAATTCAAGAATTAATCAAAAGCTTTGAGCCTTACAGGGTTTTGGAGGGAAATTACAAAATTTGGCTCGACAAGAACGAAAATCCCTTCGACTTGCCACCAGAAATAAAAGAGGAAATACTTGAAGAGCTTAGAAAAACTCCCTTCAATCGCTACCCACACATAACATCCATGCCTCTGAGGGAAGCTATAGCAGAATTTTATGGAGTTAGTCCAAAAAACATTGCCGTAGGAAATGGAGGAGATGAGCTGCTGAGCTACCTCATAAGAATCTTTGACGGGGAATACATAATTACAACGCCTCCAACTTTTGGTATGTACTACTTCTATGCAAAGCTGAATGGAATTCCTGTCGTAGAAGTACCCTTGAGTAAGGAATTCAGAATAAATGGGGATATGATTGCCGAAAAAGCTAAAAAAGCGAGCATCGTTTTCATAGCCTCTCCAAACAACCCAACGGGCAATACCCAGCCAAGAGAAGAGATACTTAAGGTTCTCGATAGTGGAGTGCCAGTTGTTTTAGATGAAGCATATGCAGAATTTTCAGGAAGGAGCTGTATTGATTTGCTTGCTGAATATGAGAACCTCATAATTCTAAGGACATTTTCAAAGGCTTTCAGTTTGGCTGGAGTTAGAGCAGGATACTTTTTAGCAAGTGAAGAAATTGTTGATGCTCTCTACAGAATAAAATCACCCTTCAGTCTAAATTCATTAACAATGGCAACAGCCAAGGTCATGCTGAGACATTATGATCTGGTTAAGGAAAGAGTTAATTACATAATTAAAGAGCGTGAGCGTATTTACAGAGAGCTCAAAGACTACGCCTATCCAAGTGAGGCAAACTTTTTACTCATGCGCTTAGATGCCTATGAATACCTCCTTGAGAGGAGCATCGTGGTGAGAAAGCTCGGCGGACAATTGGAGGGACACATAAGGGTTACTGTTGGCAAAAAAGAGGAAAACGATGAGCTAATTAAAACTTTGAAGGAGTTTGTCGGAAGGTTTTAAATAGTAAAACTATAAGTATAACATGGTGATACCGATGGTTAGTATCAGACTCAAAGTTGGACCCAAGGGACAGATAGTTATCCCAAAGGTATTCAGGGAAGCCTACGGAATTAAAGAGGGAGGTGAGGTGATAATTGAACCAACTGATAAAGGGTTAGTAATCAAAGCCCCAGCCGACGTTAAAACACTAATGGAAAAGCTCAAAGAAAGAAGGAAGAGGATGAAAGGAGTTGGGATCCAAGCCAAGCTTGGCGATCTAAGAAATATAGACTTGGAGGATGAGTTTGATGAGGATATTCCTTGATGCCAGCTTCATCATTTATCTCAACGTTGATGTGCCAGATAATCTTGCAGAAAAAATTGACGCCCTTTACAAGCAACTTATAACTAACAACAAGCTCTATACAGATGTTCTCGTTCTTGATGAGGTTATACATGTCTCAAGGAAGAAATACAAGGTGCCCTATTCCGAAACTATCAACATGCTTGACGATATTATAATTCCTTATGTTGAGGTTCTCCCCATCGGGCTTATGGAGTACCTCAAAGCAAAAGAAAACATGCTAAAGTACAACCTCAAGCCTTCGGATGCCATTCATTTAGCTGTGATAGAAAACAACGGACTTCAGGCAATAGTTACGGAGGATGAGGACTTTGATAGAATTCCAATAAAAAGAATCTGGTTTTAATGGGGGTTAAATAAGTGTGGTTGATATTTGATGTTGATGGGGTTTTAATTGACGTAAGTGAAAGCTATGACTTGGCGACAAAGCTTACAGTTGAGTACTTCCTAAAGGAGCTAGGCAGAGAAAAAGCTATTGATGTGGAAATTATAAGGAAGCTGAGGAGAAAAGGAGCTTTTGGAGACGATTTTAAGGTTAGTGAAGCTTTGATAATCGGAGCCTTGACTGAGGATATACGGCAGTTCGTAGAGGATTTTCCAAGTGGAAAGGGGATAGAATGGGTAAGATCAAGATTTGGGATAGCAGTTAACCCAAAAAGCATCGAAAAGGTTTTCAACACTTTCTACCTCGGTAAATATTACAAAGACAGAATTTTTGAATTTGATGGACTTTGGAAAAAAGAAAAACCAATAGTGAAAAGAGAGCTTTTAGAAAAGGCAAACGAAAGATTCAAGCTTGGAGTTGTAACCGGAAGGAACAAACTTGAGCTTAAATTAGCTGAAGAACTCATTGGCTTCCACTTCGAAAACGCTGTAACAAGAGAGATTTATATTAAACCAGATCCAAAAGCTCTTTGGCATCTTGTTAAGGGAGAAAGCGGAATTTATATCGGTGACACGGTAAACGATGGCCTTCTGGTAGAGAATTACAAAAAAGCCTATGGGAAAGATTTTGAATTTTTGATGGTAGGAAAAGATGCGAAAGACGTGAATGAGGCTATAGAGAAAGTATTAAATCAAAGATGAACCTTGAGACTAAAGCAACCACTTCCATAGGGGGATTATTTTAACACCCTCTTTCGTAGTATCTTCTTGATCCCATGTTATGAGTAGCAGTTCCTTGCATTTCAACTCTTTTGAAGCCTTCAGCAGAGATGCAACTTCTCTCTCGAAGTTCTCTTTGTTCAGTTCATACGTAACTTGTATTAACTGTGTAACTTTGTTTTCACTCTTAACGACGAAATCTACCTCCCCTTTAGCGTCTTTCCAGTAATAAATTTCATAGTCTGCGAATTTGTAGCTTCTCCTTCTCAAAAGTTCCAAAAAAACAAGGTTTTCCATCAATCTACCAATGTTTTCGCTGAATTTAAACGAAACAGTATTTATCAACCCGGTATCAACAGCATAGACTTTTCTTGGAGATAACATCTGACTTTTTAGTTTAAACGAGAATCTTCTAACTTGGAAAATTAGATATGCTCTCTCCAAGTATTCAACATAATTTTTCACCGTATGCACGTCCTTGATGTTGATTAAATTCTTCAGTTTGCCGTAAGTTATCTCTTTAGAAAAGTTTGAGATGAGATACTTGGCTAATTCCCTCAGTGCTTGAATATCCCTTATTTTATATCTAAACAACACATCCTTTTCCACTATATCCCTGTATATGGTCTGAAGATATATCCTGCCAAACTTCAATGCTTCCGGAAAACCACCGAGTTTGATGTATTCTTCCAGCGCTTTCTTGACCTTAGCAGTTCCTTTTGTGGAGTACATCCAGTTTTTTTCCAGCTTTATTCCTTTAAATTCCAAAAATTCTTTAAAGCTAAAGGGATAAAGTTCAAAGATTACATATCTACCTGTTAGGACTGTTGAAAGCTCGCCAGAGAGAAGATTTGAACTGCTTCCAGTGATTATAACTCTCTTTGAAGTTCTCACCCTTGAGAGGAATCTCTCCCAACCTTGCACGCTTTGTATTTCATCAAACACGAAATAATCTAAGTCACCGTAGAGCTCGTGGAATGCCTGCACAAGCTTTTCAAAATCTTCTGGTGAAAAGCCAAGCAACCTTTCATCAAAGAAGTTTATGTACCCAAATTTCTTGCCTCTCATTAAAAGCCAGCTTAACACGGATTTTCCAGATCTTCTAACTCCAAGAATTGCTAAAATATTTGGATATTGAAGGAACTTTAGCAGTCTTTTCTCATCTACTTCTCTTTCAATAAGTCTTTCTCTGTTTAAGAATTCATCCATCTCTTCCCGCTGTGTTATGATGATCCTTTTCAGTTCTTCAACACTAAGCATGTGATTATTATTCACAAACTTTTATAAAAATCTTGTGGTTTATAATCACATATCTTTCTTCAAGAATTCTCAGCGCTTCCTCATTCATAAAAAAATAAATATTCTCAACGAGCTCTGTAAAGCTAATTAGGTGTTTATATCAATCTTTAGGGGGTTGTAAGATTTTAATTTCCTCCAAAGCCGTTTTTAGCACTTCTATTGCTTTCAAATATTCTTCCAAGTTTAAGCGCTCGTAAGGAGTATGGTCAAGCTTTGAATCGCCTGGACCATAAGCAATGGCATTGACTCCAAACTTAGGAGCCAGAATGTTCATATCTGCTGTGCCCGATTTTTTCTTCAACCTTGGCTTTATTCCGTTCTTCCTTATAGCCCTAACAAAAGCCCTAACCAGCGGACTCCTTGGCGAAACTTCATAAGCTGGGACAAAATCTAAGATTTCCCCTTTAATGGGTGGTTCATAGCCAATAGGTGTTCTAATATTAACTATCATCTCCCCGTAAAAGTCAAAATCTCTCTCATAGGCTTCAAACCTCAAAATCCTCCCGCTTGGCTTATTAAATCCTTCACCAAAATCTCTGCTTAACTCGAGCCATTTTTCAATTAGCTTTTCTGCAGCACCTTTTGAGCTTAAACTTCCATGAAACTTCTCAACTTTTTCCACAAACCTCATCGTTAGGCTTCCCTTATAAGCGATTGTAACTCCATCAAAGCCGCTCGGCTCTCCAATTATTATAAAATCTGGCTTTGGAACATCTAAATTTTTAGCTCCGATTGAATATCTCTCTTCATCAACTAAGCCAGCGAAAATTAAATTTGCCTTGCTTTCAAGGAAAGCGAAAAAGAAAGTCGCCAAAGAACCTTTGGCATCAACGCTTCCCCTTCCCCATAAGTAATTGTCCTCGATTCTAACTGGAATGTAGCCTTTAACGGTATCTATATGTCCGGCTAAGAGTATTTTTCTCTCCTCTCCTCTTTTCTCAGCTATAACGTTTCCCACTCCATCGATATAAGCCTCGACACCAAAACTCTCAAAGCTCTCGACCAAAAATTTTGCAACCTTCTCTTCTTCTCCGCTTGGGCTGTAAATGCTCACAAGCTCCTTCAGAAATTCAATTTTCTCCTCTTCACTGATTTTCATTTAGGACACCCTCAATGGTCTCTTTGACCCAAAGCATCTGCTCCTTTGTTATTATGAGTGGCGGTAGGAGTCTAATCACTCTATTTCCTGCGGTTCCAACTAAGAGACCCTTATCTTGCAGTGCTTGGACATACTTTCCAGCACTTTCTTTCAAGACGATTCCAATCATCAATCCTTTGCCTCTTGTCATCACGACCTTTTCTCCCTCGACGGTTATGGACTTCTCCTTAGCTTTTTCTATTAACCTTTCCCTCCTCAAAATTCTGAGCGTCGTAGCTGCAGCTTTACAAGCGAGGGGATTTCCTCCAAAGGTTGAGCCGTGCTTGCCCCTTGGGACGTCAAAGTTCGTTAATGTTAATCCGATTGGAACTCCATTGGCTAACCCTTTTCCCATCGTGACTATATCCGGCTCAACACCATAGTGCTCTATGGCCAAGAACTTTCCAGTTCTAAAGGCGCTTTGGATTTCATCCACTATGAGCAAAGCCCCAACATCCTCAGTTAAATCCCTCAATGTTTTCACGAACTCTTCTTTAGCTGGAACAATGCCACCTTCTCCCTGAATTGGCTCAAGTATTACGGCGGCAGTTTCTTTTGTTATAGCCTCTTTTGCCACTTCAACGTTGTTGAATGGGATATGCTTAAACCCGGGAACTAAAGGCTCAAACCCCTGCCTATACTTTGGCTTCCAAGTTGCACTTAGAGAGCCAAATGTTCTTCCGTGGAAAGCATTTGTCATAGCTATTATCTCTTTCCTTCCAGTATAAAGGCGGGCAAACTTTAAAGCCGCTTCAACAGCTTCAGTTCCAGAGTTCCCCATGAAGGCGTGTTCAAAATTGACAAAGTGAGATAGCTCCTCGAAAAATTCTTCCTTTTCCTCATGCTCGAACATTGGTCCAGCGACTACCAGCTTTTTCATCTGTTCATTTATTGCCTCCGCAAGCTCTTCGTTTGCATGTCCTAAGATTGCAACGCCTATCCCAGCTATTGCATCGAGGTATTTGTTCCCTTTATCATCCCAGACGTAAACGCCCTTTCCTTTGATGAGCTTGAGCCTCTTTTTGTAAACGCTTACCTCTCTCATTCAATCACCGTCCTGCCGTTGAGTCCTTGAATGATCACCTTTTTGACACCGCTTTCAACGGATTTTTTAGCCATAAGCAACTTCCTCTTCATTCCTCCTTTTGCGAATGGCAAGAACTCTTCCATTTCATTAACCTTAATTTTCTCAACTATTTCGCCATCAGCCAAAAAAGCGGTGTCCGTTAAAAAGACAAGCTCATCAGCCTTCAAACTTAGAGCTATTGCATGAGCCAGCTTATCCCCATCAATATTCAAAGGTTCATAGGCTTCGCTCATTGCTATTGGCGCTATAACAGGAACTCCCACCTTGCTGAGTTCCCTTAAGGCTTTAACGTTGATTTCCCTTATAATGCCAGAGTAGTCATCCCTTATCGCAACTTTTTTTCCATTGATTATGGCTTTGATGAGCTTTTTCCTTTCGGCTTTTATGAGGCCCAAATCAAGCCCGCTCAATCCTATGGCGTTAATTCCTCTGCTCTGGAGGAGGGAAACTATTCTCTTGTTGGCCTTCATTATAGCCATTAAATAAATCTCAAGCACTTCTTTTGGAGTGTACCTAAACTCCACACCGGAGGAGCTTTTAAGTCTTTTAACCTCTATCCCTAACCTTCTGGAAAGCTCATCAACGTAATCCGAGCCACCGTGAGTTATTATATCTCCCTCTAAAATTCCATCAAACTCTTCCAGCCTGTCCAAAACTGCCCCTCCAATTTTAACGACCCTCATCTTTCTCACCTTCAAATTGGATACACTGGCAAGTAGTTCAGTCCTAGGGTCTCATCTAACCCAAAGGCTATGTTCATGTTTTGCACCGCTTGTCCAGCGCCCCCTTTAATTAAATTGTCCAATGCGGAAAAGAGTATAACCCTTTTATTCTCCTCATCGTAGGCAAAGCCTATATCAACGAAGTTGCTCCCTATTACGTACTTTGGATCAGGGAGCCTCTGGATTCCACCTTTCTCTTTGACGATTCTTATGAATGGCTCTTTTAGGTAGCGGAAAAACTTCTTATAGAGCTCCTTCTCACTTGTTTCCATCTTGAAGTAAATTGTAGCCAGTAACCCTCTCACCAGGTCAACGGAATGAACTGTGAACTGAGCCTTTACATTGGTCTCTTGAATTACCTCAGCTTCGTGCCTGTGATGGACTTCCTTGTAAACTCTAACCACGTGGCTTCTTTCGGGATGAATACTTACCATGTTTTCTCTTCTTCCACCAGCACTTGAGCTAACCTTTAAATCCACTATTGCTTCGCTAACATCTCCTTTGAAGGGACACAAAGCTAAAATGACTGCTGTGGCATTACAACCAGGATTCGCTATTAGCTCGGCTTTTTTGATCTCTTCTCTGTGAATTTCTGGCAATCCATAGACGAACTCATCGATGAGCTCTGACTTTACATGCTCTCCATAGTATTTAGTATAGAGATCCAAGCTTACCCTAAAATCAGCACTTAGGTCAATTATTTTTGCACTGCTAAGGAATTCATCGATTATTTTCATTGACTCGCCGTGAGGGACTGCTAAAAATATAACATCGGCGTCAAAGTTGTAATCATTTGTAAAGCGCAAATTTAGTCCTCTCAAGTTTGGATGAACCTTGTGAACTTTTTTTCCTGCATATCTCCTTGATGTTATCGCACTTATCTCAACTTCGGGATGCATTGCTAAGAGTCTGACCAACTCTCCCCCGATGTACCCGCTTGCACCAACAACTGCTGCTTTAATCATCTTTTAGCCACCTCAACGGCATACCCAACTATTTTCTCAGCCACATCCACCCCAGTGGCTTTGACTGTGTTCTTGAACTCCATAGTTGGGTTAACCTCATTAACTAACAACCCTTCCTCACTCTCGAAGATGTCTATAGCTAAAGCACCTTCCCCAAATGCTTCCCAGGCCTTAATGGAAATCTCCTTCACCTCTTCATCATCACAGGGGACAGCTTTTCCCCCTCTCGCTGTATTTGTTATCCAATGCTCAGAATATCTGTAAATAGCCGTAACAAATTCTCCTCCAATAACGTAGCTCCTAATGTCCCTCCCTGGCTTTTTGACAAATTCTTGGAAGTAGTAGATTTTGTAAAGCGGATTGCTAAGCCATTTTTTGTGCTCTATTATTCCTTCCAACGCATCATCATCGTTTATTTTCGTTATTAACCTCCCCCAACTCCCAAAAACTGGCTTTGAAACTATAGGGTAGCCAAGCATTTCAGCGATTTTTTTGACGCTTTTCTCGTCAAAGGTAACACTCCATCTCGGAACCTTGACCTTCTTGCTAAGCCTTAAAGTTGCCAGGAGTTTATCTCCAGCTTCGAGTATTATGTGGAAGGGATTCACAGTTGGTATTCCTGCACTCTCGAAGAGCTTTGCTAAGTATAGGGCTTTAAAGTGGCTGACATTCCTTATTATCACAACATCCAAGTCATAGCTTTGGGGGAAAATAGCGTCGCTATCGTGGAGCATAACCACTTCTCCGTAATCCTTTGCCCTCTCTCTGAGCATCATCTCTTCCTTGCGCATTATTGTGTATGTTATGCCGATTTTCATTGCCTGGCCTCCAAAAAAGAGGGTTAAAGGGCTACTCTCCCCAGTCCTCCTCTACCTCTGGGACCTCTTCCAAGACTACTGGATCTAAGCCAACCACCTCAAGCTCAGCTCCACAGACTGGACATTCGATTATCTGGTGTAGCTCTAACTCTCCGACCTCAATATCCGCTCCACAAACTGGACACTCCACCATTTCGTTCACCTCCTTTCGCTTAACATTTGGAAAGCTTTAAATCTTTTTTGTAACATTTATTTCTAAGTTTTTAGCTTTTGTTATAAATGAAACACTACTTTATGAAAAGCGTTGGGATAAAGTTGATCCTAATCTCATCAACCCAAACTTCATCCCACTCCAAGGGGTCAATTCGATATTCTATCTCCCTAATAATTCCTTCAACGACATCCTTCGTCATTGCAGTCCCTCCCAAATCGGGCGTTAGGTTGCCTTTCCTGACGTAAGATTTGACAGCTTCCCAGATAATTTGACCGTTTAAGCTGAGATAATCCAAAAGCATAGCACCGCTCAAAATAGCCCCAATTGGATTAGCTATCCCTTTTCCAGCTATGTCAGGTGCAGTTCCGTGAATAGGCTCAAATAGAGCGATATCATCACCATAGTTCCCAGAGGGAACAATTCCAATACTCCTTGCGTGAATAGCTGCTAAGTCTGAAAGAATGTCACCAAAGAGATTTTCCGTTAAAATAATCCCCTGATTCCATGGATTCTTAACGAGTTCTATTGTGAAGGAATCTATGATTTTCTCTCTAATCTCGACTCCTTCCCTTTCAGCTAAACTCAAGACAATTTTCCTAAAGAACTTGTCACCCACTAAGACGTTTGCCTTATGGACAAAAGTAATCTTCTCCCCTTTCTCTTTTGCCAAAGTTATGGCAAATCTTGCTATTCTTTCAGCTCCTCTCCTTGTTATTACTCTGAAATCAACAACTTTCTCTTCTTCAACTTCGTAAAGCCCAGAGTAAAGGCCTTCGCTGTTCTCCCTAACGATGTAGATTTCCCTATCATTCCATAAATCTGGAATTATCCTTAGGTTGGCATAAAGGTCAAGTTCCTTTCTAAGCGTTATGATTAAGCTTTTGTAGTTTGGAACGTCGAAAGGTGTTGATGTTGCCCCAAATAAAACTGCATCCATTTTCTTTATCTCTTCCAAGTCCTCCTCTCTTATTGGGACTCCATACCTTTTGAATACTTCAAAGCCGCCCTCAAACTCAGCAAACTCTATTTTATCGGTTACAGCTCTTATGACCCCCATCGCGGCTTCCGTAACTTCAATGCCAATGCCGTCTCCTTTAATGACCGCTACTCTATACACAAGTCTCCCCTCCTTCTCACGTATTCAAGTATTCCACCGCTCTCAACTATCTCGAAGAGGAAGCCATCCAGTGGCTTAAACTTCCTTACCTCATCACCTTTTCTCACAATTCCCCGTTTCCAGTCAACTTCAATCTCATCCCCATCGTTCAGCCAGTCCGTGTCGCCAATTAAGAGAGGAATGCCCAGGTTAATGCAATTCCTGTAAAATATCCTTCCAAATGACTTTGCGATAATTCCGCTTATTCCGGAGGCTTTCAATGCCAAAGCAGCTGACTCTCTCGATGAACCAATTCCAAAGTTCCTTCCACCGACTATTACATCCCCTGGTTTTACATTTTGAGAGAACTCTGGTCTAACTTCTATGAACGCTATTTTGGCTAATTCTTGTGGGTCTTTCGTTAAGTTGTATCTCCCGGGAGTTATCTCATCAGTTGAAACATTATCCCAAAATTTCCACACCCTCATAGCACATCCTCCGGATTCGTTATCTCTCCATAAATTGCACTCACCGCTGCAGTAACAGGGCTGACAAGATAGATTTCAGCGTTTGGAGAACCCATCCTTCCTTTAAAGTTCCTGTTGGTTGTGCTCAAGATTATCTCTCCATCTCCGGCTACTCCCATGTGCCTTCCTAAGCAAGGCCCACATCCGGGAGGAAGAAGGGTAACTCCTGCATCAATTAGCCTTTGCATAATTCCTTCTTTTATCATTTGGAGGTAAATCCTCCTTGATGCCGGCCCTACAAAGGTTCTCACACTAACCTCTTCGCCTTCAAGGATTTCTGCTACTTTCCTAAGTTGCTCGAGCCTTCCGTTGGTGCATGAGCCTATGAAAACTTGGTCAATCTTTCTTTTGACCTTCTCAACTCTCTCGACGTTGCTTGGATGGTGTGGTAGAGCTACTAGAGGCTCAATTTGACCGAGCTCTATTGTAATTTCCCTCAAGTAATCCCCATCTTCGCTGAAGGTTCCATTGTCTAAAAGGGCTGTCTTTGCATTTGTCTCAACGCTGAAGTTTGCTATTGTCATTTTTTCGTCAATTGAAAGGTCAAGATTTCCAAAGAACTCCAAGGCTTTGTAGTTCATGTCAAAGTCTCTCAGTAGTCCAATCAAATGAAGCATTAGGTCCATTGCCATCACATTTTTGCCTAATCTTCCTTCGAGGTTTACTCTAACGCTTTCCGGAACTCTGAACCAAGTTTTGCCTAATCCTAAAGCTATGGCAGTATCTGTCGCTCCCATCCCAACGGCAAACACTCCAAAGGCACCTAAAGTTGGCGTGTGTGAATCCGCCCCAATGATTATTTTTGCGCCCTCTAAGAGACCTTCCTCTGGAACAACTTGATGGGAGATGCCATAGCCTTCGAATATTCTAATTCCCTGCTCCCTTGCGAATTCTCTAATCTCTCTCTGCAGATTCGCTATTTTCACAGTTGGTGCTGGATAAACATGGTCAAAGAAAATGAAAGCTCTATCGGGTTTTCTTACTTTTGTGAATGTCTTTCTAAAAGATTCAATGATTAGAGGCATCGTTCCGTCATGGGCGTAGATTAAATCAACTTCCCTTATCACGGCCTCTCCAGCTTTTGCATTCAATAGCCCTTCAACAATTGTCATTCTACTCCCCCCATTTTTCTTGCCTCTTCAAGAAGCCTTTCTGGTGTGAAGACTTCCTGAGAATTCTTCACAATGCTGAGCAATTTTTCGGTAATCTCTTCATCTTTAATTCCTATTTTCTCCAAGTAGAATCTTATCGAGTCCCTTCCTGCATATTTGTCCAAATAAATTGCCCTCTCTCTTCCAAAGATCTCTGCTGGTAAGAACTCGTAAAACCTGGGGTCTTTTATCACGGCGGAAACATGCAAGCCAGCTTTGTGTATAAAGGCGTTTTCCCCAACTATTGGATAATTCTTCTGCACTCTAATTCCAGTTATTTCCTGGATTATTTGGCTCAACTCGTAGAGCTTTTCAAGTCTGTAATGCTTGATTCCGTAGTGGTAGTAGAGAATCGTTGAAATTTGAGCTAAATCCACTATTCCCACTCTCTCTCCTATGCCATTTATCGTTGCATCCACTAACGTTGCTCCAGCTTCAATGCCCATTATTGCATTTGCCAAGGCTAAGCCCAAATCGTTGTGGCAGTGAACGTTGGTTGGAATGCCGAAGCTTACTACCCTTCTAACGAGCTCGTAGAAGTAGAGCGGGTGAGCACTTCCTGTTGTATCTGCTATGCTTACTCTGTCGACTTTAAGTTCTTTTGCTAAGCTTAAAGCCCTCTCGAGATTTTCCCACTCCGTTCTTGTTGCGTCTTCAGGCGTAAAGCGCACTTTTAAGCCATGGTCTTTGGCATAAAGGATTGCTCTTTCAATCCTGTCTAAAGCTTGCTCAAGGGTTATGTTGAAGCGCTTTTGAAGGCAGGCATTTGAGAGACAGAAGAATATTCCTATCCAGTTTACATTTGTATCTAAAACTAAGTCTATGTCCCTTCTCAAAGCTCTTGAGTGTGCTAAGAGGTTCGCTTTCAATCCTTGGTTAGCTATTAGTTTTATGCCTTCCATTACGTCTTGGCTTACTGTTGGGTATCCTACTTCTATAAACTCAACTCCAAATTCATCCAGCTCTGTTGCTATCCTCAATCTCTGCTCAGGGGTAAAATTGACCCCTGGTGACTGCTCTCCTTCCCTCAATGTTGAATCCAATATTACAACAGCTCTTAATAGGCACCACCGGATATAGGTTTAGAGATGGATATATAAATCTTTCGGAAAATTCTAAGATTTTTCGAAAATGATTCCTAAAATTCTAAAAAAGTAGAAATATTTTCGAAAACAAAACCATAAATCCAAAGAAATTTTTGTACATTTTAAGTTGGGCTTTTAAAATGTTAAGAAAAGATTTGATAAAGATAAAGAACATTCCGTAAAGCTTTCAATCTAAAAGACTCAAATAAGCTCTCCCACAAGGAATACTGACGACTTTGTGGATATCTGCCATATAATATTCGCTTAGCTCTTTGAACTCAAACTCGTTCTCCTTGGCCCAAGAGAGAGCTTTTGAAATCTCATAAGCCAAGTTTGCATCTAAGACAATTGGGACATTCAAATCAACGGCAGTTCTCCTTACCTTGTAATCCTTGTCCTTTGCATAGCCAGAGGTCATCACTAAGTCGATCTTACTGCTTTTCATTAACTCTACAGCTTTCTCTTTGCTTATTGGCTTTCCAATCCCTAAAGCATCTTCAAGCGTAAATACTTCATAGCCGAGAGATTCAAGAACCTTAGCTGTTTCGCTTAGCTTCTCTTTTTCTCTTCCATAACCATAAATCAATACACTCCTTTCGGGCATTTTGTTCGGCTTCACTGAGAGCCAGCTCTTAAGTAGTGCATCCTCGAATTCGCTACCGAGAGCTGCTACCTCTCCCGTGGAACGCATTTCTGGCCCTAAGAAAGGATAAGCGTTTTGGAGCTGAGACCACGAGAACTGTGGACTTTTCACAGCGAAAGCCTTTGGAGGTATCTCATAGTATTTGTAATCCTCTCCAATCAAGAGCGTTCCATCAAATACCGCTTGAGCCGCTAACTCCATTAAATTCACGCCTCTTGATTTGCTTGAGAATGGCATCGATCTGCTCGTTCTTAAGTTTAGCTCAAGGACATAGACGTCATCGTTTACCAGGAACTGTATGTTGAATGGACCCTTAATTCCCAAAGCCAAAGCAAGCTCTAAAGCGATTTCTTGCATCTTTTTAACTTGCTTGGGTTTTAGATAGCGATAAGGCGTCACCATCGTAGCGTCTCCACTATGAACACCAGCTTTTTCTACGTGCTCCAAAGTAACACCGACAACCCTTTTTCCATCTGACACAGCATCTATCTCAGCTTCCATGGCATCTAAGAATTTTGAAACCACCACTGGGTGCTCCGGAGATACCCTTGCCGCTAAGGAGAGGTATTCTCTCAGCTCTTTCTCGTTGTAGGCAACCTTCATTGCGGTTCCGCTCAAAACATAGCTTGGCCTTATCATAACCGGATACCCAACTTCCTCAGCGAACTTTAAAACCTCCCTAAGGCTTTTCGCAGTTGTCCAAGGCGGCTGCTTTATTCCTAAATCTTCGAGAAGTTTGGAGAACTTCGCCCTGTTTTCAGCTACATCAACACTCGTTCCTCTCGTCCCCAAAAGCCTAACCCCATTCTGCTCAAGCTTTTTGGCCAAGGAATTGGCTAACTGTCCGCCAGCAAAGGCAACGACACCTTCAGGCTTCTCAAAATTGTAGATGTCCAAAACTCTCTCGAGGGTTATCTCCTCAAAATAGAGCTTATCATTAATGTCCCAGTCTGTTGAAACTGTTTCGGGATTATAATTAAGCACAATAACCTCATAGCCCCTCTTCTTTGCTGAATTTGCGAAATTAACAACTGCCCAATCAAACTCAACGCTAACGCCTATCCTAAAGACTCCGGCACCCAAAACCAAAACTTTTGGCTTTTTCGTGTGAGGAATGTCGTTTTCTTGGGCATCGTATGTCATGTACAGATAATTTGTCTTTGCCGGGAATTCGCCAGCCAAAGTATCAATCTGCTTCACGAAGATTTTTGACTTCTTCTTCAACTTCTTACCCGCTAACCTCTCTATTTGCTTATCGCTGAAGCCAAGCTTCTTCGCTTCACTTATAAGCTCTTCAGTTGGGTTCCTCTTTAGCTCTTCCGCCACTCTAACAAGGTCTTCGATTATGTAGAGATAAAAGCGGTCTATTCCAGTGATTTCATAAATCTCATCAACACTTACCCCAAGCTTTAATGCTTTAGCTATGTGCATTGGCATGTAAGGTTCATAGTTCCTTATTCTCTTCATAACTTCTTCCAAGGGTTCTTCCTTTTCGTAATATTCACCAATCAGCTCATCTCCAATATCAACCATTCTAATTGCCTTTTGGAATGCCTCATGCAAGTTTCGTCCTATTGCCATGACCTCTCCAATACTCTTCATCTCTGAATTTATCCTCTTGTTTGCGTTTTCAAACTTCTCTAAGTCCCATCTCGGAACTTTAACGACAACATAATCTAAGCTTGGCTCAAAAGCCGCTGTGGTAACTCCAGTTACACCATTCAAGAGCTCATCTAAGGTATAGCCCAAAGCAAGCTTTGCCGCTATATATGCTAAGGGGTAACCCGTTACCTTGCTTGCTAACGCAGATGAGCGGCTCATCCTTGGATTTGTCTCAATAACATAGAATTCCTCTGATTTTGGATTTAAGGCCAGCTGAACATTACACTCACCAACTAAACCTATTGCTTCAGCAACCTTTATTGCCGCGCTCCTTAGGATTTGGTACTCCCTATTGGTGAGAGTTTGAGAAGGAGCAACAACTATGGAATCTCCAGTATGAACTCCCATCGGGTCAAAGTTCTCTAAGCATGCAACGGCAACAGCATTTCCGTTTTTATCCCTCACAACCTCAAACTCTATTTCCTTCCAATGATAGAGATATTTCTCAACTAAAACCTCGCCGATCTCACTCTGAGCGAAAGCCCTAATTATATAGTTTTCAAACTCCTCCTTATTCCACGCAACGAAAGAACCTCTACCGCCGAGGTTGAAGCTCACCCTAACGATGACGGGGAAGCCAATCTTTTCCGCTATTTCAATTGCTTCTTCAACGCTTTTAGCCGCTCCGCTTGGTGGTATTGGGAGGCCAGCTTTTATCATTGTCTCCCTAAACCTTTCTCTATCTAGGGCTTTCTTTATGCCCTCTATGGGTGTGCCAAGGACTTTAACACCGTATTTATCCAAAATTCCGTTTTCATATAGCGCCACACCCAAAGATAAGGCACTTTGCCCACCAAAGCCTAACAAAATTCCATCTGGCATCTCTTTCTTTATAACCTCCTCAACAAATTTGACATCCAGGGGAAGAAGGTAAACTTTGTCAGCCATCTCATGGCTTGTTTGAATTGTAGCAACGTTTGGGTTTATTAAGATGGTTTCAATGCCTTCTTCCTTTAGGGCTTTTAATGCTTGGCTTCCACTGTAGTCGAATTCAGCAGCCTCACCAATCTTTATTGCACCAGAACCTAAAATTAAGACTTTAGAAAACATGAGCATCACCTTTGATCAGTTTTACAAAAAGGTCAAATACCCAAGTTGAATCTAAAGGTCCAGGAGAAGCCTCAGGATGGAATTGTGTCGCTATAATCGGTTTATTTGGATGATAAATCCCCTCAACGCTTTTATCGTCAAGATTAATCATCCAAACTTTAAATTCGTTCAAGCTTTCGGGCTTTACCGCGTAGCCATGGTTTTGTGTCGTTACAAAGGCTTTTCCTGTCTTTAAGTCTTTTACAGGCTTGTTAATTCCTCTGTGACCATATTTAAGCTTGTAAACCTCTCCCCCATCAGCTAAAGCTAGTATTTGACTGCCCAAACATATCCCCATTGTCGGAACGTTGTACTCAATTATGGCTTTGGCATTCTCTATCAGTGTTTTCAGCAAAGCAGGGTTCCCTGGACCGTTGCTTAGGAATATCCCATCGGCGTTAAATTCCTCGAAGGCCTTTACTGGGTCGTAGGTGTAAGGTATCCTTATGATCTTAAAGCCTCTCTTTAAGAATTCTCGAAGAATGCCATACTTAACCCCACAATCAACCACAACAACGGTCTTATCGGCTTTTTTAGGTTCGTGAATTATTATTTCTTTTGGAGTCACCTTATCGACAAAATTTGCCTCATCATAACTCAACTTTCTGACTTTTTCCATGATCCTTTCAAGCTCTTCCTTCTCATAATCACCAACAGCTAAGGCTCCCATCATAACTCCTTTTTCCCTTATCTTCTTAACCAACGCCCTTGTATCAACGCCCTCTATCCCTGGAATTCCTTCTTTTTTGAGCCACTCGTCTAAGCTCATTTCGCTTGCCCAGTGGCTTGGTCGCATGAGTTTTGAAATCACGTAACCTTCAACTTGAATTTTATCTGACTCATAGTGTAGGGAAATGCCATTTTCCTTAATTTCTTTACTTGGCACGCCGTAGTTTCCAATTAGCGGATAAGTCATGACCAGAATCTGTCCCTTGTATGATGGATCCGTTAATGACTCTGGATAACCGACCATTGCCGTTGTAAAGACCACCTCTCCGAACTTAACTCCCTCGGCCCCAAACCCTTTTCCCTCTACAATGGTTCCATCTTCTAATAAGAGATAAGCTTTCATTTGAATCACCCAGGCTAAATGATAGTGGTTATCAAAAACTTGAGCTTGCTGAAGTCTTCTTCAAGAGCTTTTTCTGCCATTTCAATGTATTCTTTAACTTTTTCTGGATTTGGAGAGCCTATAACAGGCTTTTTAATTCCCTCCTCTAAACTAACTTCAATCCCATATTTCTCCCTAACCTTGGCGTAGAATTCTTCAACACCCTCAGAGTCTTTTACGAGCTTGGCTATCTCGCCGTAAACTTCTCTGTATGGCTTTCCACTTATCAAAGCGACTTTCTCAGCAATGTCCGTTGCTAAAATAGGGAAAATTTTTGCATCTCTCAGCAAGTTCTCTTCATTGACCTCAATTTTGGCAAAGAGGTCAGCAAAAATCTTAAGCGTTTCAAGTGTCCCCTTTAAGATTTTGAAAGCGTGCTTGTTGGCTTCTTGCATATCCAGATTGTAGCCCGTTGGAAGACCCTTCAAAATTGTCAACAATGCAACGAGATGCCCTATGCTCTCAGCACCCCAAGCTCTCGCTATTTCCATTGTTGCTGGGTTTCTCTTTTGAGGCATCATACTGCTCGTTGCTAAATGCTCATTTGGAAGCTTAAGGTAGTTGAACTGTGGTGTCGAAAAAACCACTATATCCTCTGCTATCCTTGAGAGGAAGATGGACAGGTTTACATCGATTGAACAGGCTATTCCTAAGAAGTCTCTATTGCTCGTTGCGTTTATAGAGTTGAAGATTATTCCATCGAAGAGCTCTCCAGCGAGCTTTTTCCTGTCTAATGGTACACTTGTTCCTCCTACAGCTCCAGCACCTAAGGGGGAGCTATCAACTATCTCAAGAGCAAAGAATAAGGCTTTCGTGTATGTGGCCAAGGTTTCCTCTATGTAACATAAATAGTGGGCAAAGGTTGAAGGTTGTGCTGGTTGTAAATGAGTAAATGCCGGCATTATTGTATTGAGGTAATTTTTAGCCTTCTCTAAGAGAATTCTCCTAAAAGTCAGCGCTTCCTTTATCTGCTTGGTTAAAAGTTTCTTTGCTTTTAGCCTTAAAGCCGCTGAAACATGATCGTTTCTGCTTTTTCCCAAAGCTAAGTATCCCTCATCTTCGCCAAGCTTTTGCCTCAAGTAAATCTCAATCGCCTCGTGAACATCTTCAGCTTCAATTTTAAACAGCGAAGAAGGGTCTTCAAGGAGGTTTTTTAACTCTTCCAATATTTTCTCTCCCTTCTCTTTGGGAATAAGATTTTGAGATGTTAATACCTTTACATGAGCTATTAAGCTCTCGATAACCTCATCAACAAGCTCT
The DNA here is from genome assembly GCA_964615185.1 of uncultured Thermococci archaeon. GTDB lineage: Archaea > Methanobacteriota_B > Thermococci > Thermococcales > Thermococcaceae > Thermococcus_B. The sequence continues at coordinate 4,224 of CAZTOS010000028.1, read as the reverse complement.
TTATCTTCTTCCATTGAAGAAATATAGGAGAGGATTTCAGAGTTTATATCACCGAGCAGATTCTTCCTGTACATAACACCACCTAACTGATAGCCTTCTCTGCCTCCAGCTTTTTGCTTCCGAAGGCTTCCATAGCTTTGGGCTTGTTAGCTATACTATAAGCTAAAACACTCTGCATTCCAAAGAGCTCAATGAAACCTATGGCAAGTTTTTGATCGTAGTCAGACTTTTCGAATGTAGCTAAGTTTATATCATAGAGCGCATTTTCCGATTTCCTTCCAACAACAATGGCGTTTCCTTTGTAGAGCTTTACCTTGACAGTCCCGCTGACTTTTTCTTCAACTTTATCTATGAATGCATCTAATGCCTCCCTAAGCGGCTCGAACCAGAGACCATTGTAAACGAGCCACGACCACTTGGAATCAACAAACTCCTTAAACTCAAGAACCCATTTTGTGAGAACAAACTTTTCAAGGTCTTTGTGGGCTTTGATTAGAGTTATCGCAGCTGGTGCCTCATAAACTTCCCTGCTCTTTATTCCAACAGCCCTATCTTCAATGTGGTCTATCCTCCCAACTCCATGCTTTCCAGCTATGAAGTTTAGGGTTTCTATAAGCTCAACTAAGTCCATTTCCTTCCCATTCAAGGCAACTGGTATCCCTTCCTCAAATTCAATTGTTACGTACTCAGGCTTTTCTGGGGTTTTCTCTGGTGAAAGCGTCCACTCAAAAACTTCCTCGGGCGACTCTTCAGAAGGATCCTCTAAAATTCCCCCTTCTATACTCCTTCCCCAAAGATTCTCGTCAATGCTGTAGATTTTTTCCTTAACTGGAATGCCATTTTTCTTAGCGTATTCCATCTCCCAATCCCTTGTTAGACCCCACTCTCTTACTGGAGCGATTATCTTAATTCCTGGATAGAGTGCTTTAATTGCCAAATCGAACCTCACTTGGTCATTTCCTTTTCCAGTACAGCCATGAGCTATCGCATCGGCGTTTTCTTTTTTAGCTATCTCCACTACCTTCTTTGCTATCAAAGGCCTTGCCAAGGCATGGGCTAAAGGATAAGCCCCTTCATAAAGGGCATTAGCCTTAATAGCCTTAGATAGGTATTCCTTCGCAAACTCTTCCTTTGCGTCAATCATATAGTGCTTTACTGCTCCAAATTTCAAAGCCTTCTCTTTAATTTTTTTGAAGTCATCTTTTTGCCCGACATCAACTGTGACTGTTATCACTTCAGCGTTCAGCTTCTCTTGCATCAGCTTTAGTATTACTGAAGTGTCCAACCCTCCCGAATACGCTAAAACTACTTTCACGTAAAATCACCTAACATCGAAATAAAGAGAACGTTTTTATATTTTTTGTAACTAATATATCAAAATTAAAAAATTTTGTTGCAAATATAACAAGCAACAAGACAAACCTAATTAGCGAATTTTCAGCATGTGAACTTGTGAAGTTGGGACAAAATGAAAAATCTCAGGAGCTAACGATAAGTTTTGCTAAAATCCTTATCCCCTCTCTTATACGTTCAACACTTTCAAAGGTGAAGTTCAGCCTCATCTGATTTTCTCCACCCTTTACGGCATAAAACACTTTTCCGGGAACATAAGCAACTCCTCTTTTGACAGCCTCCTCAAGCATTTCTTTTGTATCAATGTTACCATCAATGGTTAGCCAGATAAACATTCCTCCATCCGGCTTTGTCCAGCTGATGTTTTCAGGCATGAACTCATTTAAGGCTTCAAGCATTGCATCCCTCTTTGGTTTGTAGAACTCTATCAATCTTTGGATGTGTCTCTTTAACAGGCCTTTCTTCATGAATGCCCAAGTAACGTACTGTCCAACCGTGTTTGAAGAAACATCAGTGGTTAATTTTCCAACTTCAAGCTTTTCCATGAGTTCTTCGTTTGCTATTAACCATGCCAGCCTAAACCCTGGAACGAAAATCTTTGAGAACGTTCCTAAGTTTATTACTCTTCCACTCCTATCAAAGTGCTTTATTGCCTTTACGGGGCTTCCCAAATAGCGGAGCTCTCCATATGCATTGTCCTCAACTATTATGAAGTCAAAATCTTCCGCAAGCTCCACCAAGTGTTTTCTCCTTTCTTCGCTTATAGTGACTCCAGATGGGTTTTGGAATGTTGGAATTGTATAAAGGAGTTTTATCTTTTTGCCATCTGCTTTTAACTTCTTCAAGAGACCTTCAAGCTCTTCAGTCTTCATACCTTCTTCGTCAAGTCCAACTTGAAGGAACCTTGCTTCATAAACTTGAAAGGTGTTTAGAGCAACAAAGTAGGTTGGTGCCTCAACTACAATCATATCTCCCGGATTAACAAAGGCTCTTCCAATGATGTCAATTCCTTGCTGAGAACCGTGGGTTATCATTATTTCCTCGAGCTTTGCGTGGATTCCTTGACTTTCCTTTAAGTGCTTCAATAGCTCTTCCCTGAGACCTTCGAATCCCAGAGTTGAGCCATATTGAAAAGCGTCGGGTATTTCTCCAATCTCAAGGAAAGCATCCTTTAACTCTTTAAGAGGAAAAAGTTCTTTACTTGGCACTCCACCGGCAAATGAAATCACGCTCCCACCTTTTACTAAAGCCACCACCCGTTTGACTTCACTCATATCAATGTCAAGTATCCTCTGGGAGAACATCTCATCACCTAAGCCCACACTTATGTTCATTGATGAATATAAATTTTCCCCTTGTGTTTTGGATTTTTGACAACTTATATTTTCCTCATCCTCAAAATGAGTTCCTCAAGGATTTGATAGGCCTTTGGAGCAACCTTTCTGTCAAGAACGAATATTGTATCCTTATGACATGAAATTACCTGAGTGATATTTATGCCATTTGAAGAAAGTGCCGATGTCACGAAAGCTACTATTCCCGGAGTTTCAATTATTTCCTCCGGGCTTATGAGGATTATGGCAGTTTGTTCTTCAATGAGATCAACTACATCCTCTTCCAAAATCTTGAGTACCTCCTCTTTTTCCTCACTCGAAACGACAATTGTAAACGTTTCAACACCCTGTGTAAGCTGGAAGAAGCGGGCTTTTTCCATAACCTTCGAAAGCCTTTCAATTCTATTCAGGAGAATTCTTTTTTCAACTGTCACAACTGTTAAGTCTGATTGAAGCTCAATAACTGTTTTGGCGATAACATTCTTAATTTGCCTCTCAAGGAATTCTCTCTCCCTCTTAAGTTCTTCCCCTAATCTTATCAAAGCCATCTTTACAGCTCCAGCTGAGGTTTTGACACCCTTACTCTCTAATTCCTCTAACAAGAGTCTTGCCAGAGCACTGTAGTTTACAACATCTAAGATCATGCACTCCCTAATCGCTGGTTTTGACATTATGATTTCTTTAACAATTCTTGTGATACTACGTTTATCTTTTTGCATAAATCTCACCGAGAATTAATTTTGAAGAATTTAGATAATAAGTTTTGTGTTAATTTGTGTTCTCCTCAATCTGATTCCTGAAATATTTCCAAAAAATTTGTTTTGCAATACCCCTCGCTTGAGGCTGAAATTCAAGCTTTTGGGCGGTCTTTAAAGCTAACCTTTTGTCAACTCCTTTTATTAGTTCTACTCTTTTCATAAAACTCCCAAACTACTTGATTTCCCCTCTAAGCCTTTTATAAAGCAACTCATGTATCTCATTTCCTCTCTTAACGTAAAATCTCATTTATACGAAATCTACTAACTCAATCCACCCTTATTTATAGAACTTCTTGTAACTTTCCTCAATGTCACATTCAAACTTCTTTCTCAGCATTTCAATGTCAAATTCTCCCCCTTCTGCAAACTCAAGAAATTCCTCAATTTTATCCTTCGAGAACTCCAAAACCTCTTTAATAAACTCTGGCGAGTCATTTAACACAGCTTTTGCATAAGTGGTCAAATACTCAAAGGACGTGCCTCCAAAGTTTTCAACTCCTCCAAACTTCGAGAGGAAGCTTAGGAATGAGATGCCAATGAAGTATGGAATTCCGATGACAACTTTCATCATCTCATCGTGAGTTTTAGCATCTGCAACGAAAACCTCAGCTTTAAATTCCTTGAAAAGATTTATCACTGGATTTGTATCTTCCTCCCTCCCCTCAACTGGAATTACTATGAACCTTCTCCCTTCGAAGCTCTTGGCTCCGGCACCAAACATTGGATGAACACTACATACATTAACGCTCTCCGAAAATCTTTTGTAAATCTCTATCACG
>CAZTOS010000027.1:4895-26964 GCA_964615185.1 uncultured Thermococci archaeon | reverse complement strand
GACCATAATTGAGAGCCATTTCAAGCTCGTCTTCATCTAACAAGAAAGCTTCGCCATTTGGGAAGATGAATATGTCTAAAAATAGGTCGAGCATCTCTAGAGTGTCTCCATGTCTCTTTGTGTAAGCCAAAACGTCCACGTAGAGTCCTTTGAAGTTACCCTCTTTATCGTAAACTTTCAAAACATCGTAATTTCTGCCGATAAAGGCGAAGTAAATCATTGTGTAGTCATTTTCAATGACCTTAATCCCATTTACGTAAAGAGGCGTGAGCATTCCATAAAATCTGGACTTGGCAACTATGATGTCTCCTAAGTCTGCTATGAGTTCATCGTATCTCTCAAGGACTCTGTTAGGAATACGCTTGTAAATGAGGTGGATCTTTTGGTTCATGATAGTTTTAGTAGCATTTTAGGTTTAAAAATCTCAGCCATGCACAAAACTATTAATGTCCTTGAAGCTTAATAAAAGCATGGCGAGTAAAAGATGGATGCAGGATTAATTTATCTCTCTGGCTTCTTAAGTGGTATTGTCCTTTTCACTGTGGCAAGAATAATTTGGAGAAAAGTCAAGAGGAGCCAAAGATGAGCTCCTTCAGCTTCTCTGGTAATTCGCCGATCTTGACCCTAATCTGCTCCCTCGTATCTCTGTCTCTGATTGTTACGGTGTTGTCTTCCGGTGTTTGATTGTCAATGGTCACACAGTATGGAGTTCCAATTTCGTCGTATCTCGCATATCTCCTCCCAATTGTATCTTTTTCATCATAAACTGCTATGAACCCAGCTTTTTGCAATGTTCTAAAGACGTTGTAGGCTATCGTTATTAGTGGCTCCTTTGCAACTAATGGCAGAACGGCGACCTCTATTGGAGCCATGTCCTTCTTTATCTTAAGGTAAATTCTTCCGTCCTCATCAATCGTCAGTGAGTTCTCAAGGAGGAGATAGAATGGTCTGTCAATACCAAAACTTGGCTCTAAGACGTGAGGGACAATTTTTTCACCTGTTATCTTTTCTTCAACTTCTTTGATTATAAAGTCCTCCCTCTCAAGCTCATACCCATCAATTATGGCCTTTCCAGTTACTTCTAAGCTCTTGACAAGTTTTTTGAGTTCCTCTTCGCTCATTTCTTTGAGCTTCTCGTTTATTCTTTTTGCGTCTTTCTTAAGCTTTGGACCAACTCTTTTCATATTTAGGCTTACTTTAAGCTTTTTCACAATCTTCGGCTCATCATAATGAATCATGACTGTCAAATCAGCACCACTCATCTTCATGTGTCTGCTCAAGTCGTAATCTCCTCTGTATGCAATACCAACACACTCAATCCATCCAAATCTTTCGCTGTAAATTTCAACGTCCCATGTGTCGCTTGAATAATGTGCCCTTTCCTCCGGGAGTTGTTGTCTAAATCGTATTGCCTTTTCTGGAATGCCTATGTCGAGAAGGATTCCTTTCACCATAGCCATGTAGTAGGCAAAAAATGTGTTCATGACATAGCCTTTCTTAACAGCTTCTTCAAGAGTTATCTCAATCATCCCCAAGTTCTTAAGCTGGTGTTCAATGGGGTAGAGCCTTACAACCTCGTCTTTGACTTCATCAAAGTGTGGATGCTCGGTCTCTTTTGGGTTGAAGAATATTTCAACCTCAGCCTGGGTGAACTCTCTAAGTCTAATCATCCCTTGCCTTGGTGAAATTTCATTTCTGTATGCTTTTCCAATCTGGAACACGCCGAATGGGAGCTTGTTTCTTGCAAATGCGTTGAGCCTCTTAAAGTTCACAAAAATACCTTGGGCAGTTTCCGGCCTTAAATACCCTTTCTTATCCTTGTAAGGGCCGATATACGTCTCGAACATCAAGTTAAAATACCACACATCGCTTAGCTCTCCGCCACACTGAGGGCATTTTATACCATTTTCTCTTATTATCTTAGTGAGCTCTTCAGCGCTCAAGCCTTCAACATCAATGTCCAAGTTCTCCTCGATGAGATGGTCTGCTCTGTATCTTGCGTGGCACTTGGTACACTCAACTAAGGGATCAACGAACTTCTCAACGTGACCTGAAGCTATGAAGACTTCCTCAGGAGTTATGTCCGGGGTTTCAAGCTCAAAAAAGCCCTCTCTCTGAAAGGCTTCTCTGATTTTACGCTCAATCTTTCTCTTTATCGTTGCTCCAAGAGGACCGTAATCGTAAAAACCTCTCGCTCCACCATAAATTTCAAAGCTCCCCCATGCAAAGCCCCTTCTTCTCATCAAATCTGAAAGGATTTCATACTTGTCTATCTTCATGCCTTCACCACCTTAAGGTGTGATACTTCAAAATCCTAAAAACTTTGTGGAATATCCTTTGATGTTTTATCAAAGTTGGTGCCTAATAGAACATTTTAGGGCTGTGATACGAAAGAGTTATAAACCAATTTTTCCGTTATGAATGTGAGCTTTAGCTTTGATTATTTAGGAGGGAAGAGAAATGGCGGAAAGACCACTTGATGTTATACACAGGTCCCTGGACAAGGATGTGTTGGTTATACTTAAGAAAGGATTCGAGTTTAGAGGCAAGCTTATCGGTTATGACATTCACCTGAATGTTGTCCTTGCAGATGCTCAGCTTATTGAGGGCGGCGAGGTAACAAAGAAGTATGGTAAGATTGTAATTAGAGGAGACAATGTGTTGGCTATTTCACCAGTAGAAACTGAGTGAGGTGATTCTCGGTGGGAAGCGGAACAGCGCCCCATGGAAAGAGAAATAGGACTCCTACTCACATAAAGTGCAGAAGATGTGGGAAGAAAGCCTACAATGTTAGAAAGGGCTACTGTGCTGCCTGTGGCTTTGGAAAGAGCAGAAGGTTGAGGAAGTACAGCTGGTCAAAGAAGTGGAAGAAAGCTAAGAACGTCCATTGATTTCTTTTTTATTTTGCTTTTCTGTACTAAGTTAACTGTGTGGGGGATAACTCTATAAATCCTTGCTTTGAATTCTAAACTATGAGTGCAAAAGATGACATTTTGCGCTATTTAAAGTCAAAGGGGCATGATGGTGCTTTGCAAAGTGAGCTGTATGAGTTGGGGTATTCCCGTTCGACAATTGCTGAGGCCTTAGAAAGTCTTGAAGAAGAGAACCTTATTGTAAAAAGAAACATTGGGAAAAAAGCATACAGAATATGGATTATTGATGAGGCGCCCTTTCCCATTAAAAACACTCTTAGACTCGGACTTTTAAGGGCTGTTGAATATCCTCATGCCCTTTTGGCGGCTCATGATTTAAAAGAAAAGTACAATGTTAGAGTTTTGGTTTACAACTCAGCCCTTGAGCTTACGAATGCTCTTGCAATAGGAAAGGTTGATTTAGCGTGCTCGCCGTTAATTACTCAAATCCTTTATGCATTGTTGATGAAAAGCATTAAAGTTGTTTCTGGATGTGGATTTTCTGGTAGCGGACTCGTTGTGAGAGGAGAGCTCAAGGAAGGAAAAACCATTGCCTCTTCTGAGCTTTCTACAATGGAAACCATGCTAAAGTTGTTCCTTGAGAAAAAGGGATTGAAGAATATAAAAGTGACATACTTTAAAAATCCAGAAAATGCTGTGGAGTCTTTCCTTAGAGGAGAGATAGATGGGATAAGCATCTGGGAGCCGTATCTAAGTCTGCTTAAAAAGAAGGGCTTCAATGTCTACCATTACTCTGATTATTTTGGGAAATATCCCTGCTGCGCTTTGGGAGTTAATTTGAGCTTTTTGGATCTCAACAAAAACCTGTTCTATGAATTTTTAGAGAAATTCAAAGAGAATACTGAAAACCTGGAGAAACGAAAAGGGCAAGCTATAGAGCTTATGGTTGAGGTTATGGGATTTGAGGAGAAACTTGTAAGGGAAAGCTTCGGAGGATTTGTCTATGATTACAGACTTACAAAAAAGCAAGTTGAAGAAATGCTAAATCGATTTGGTCTCAAAGTATTCAATCTTGAAAAGCTCTTCTTATCGCAAGATTTTTAACTTCTATTTCTCTTTTATCGCTTAGACATTCATCTAAGTGATTACTATGGATGGCGAATTAAGGAAGAAGTTATGGGAGCTTGCATGGCCGGCAATATTGGCAAACATCTCTCAAACCCTTGTTAACTTAGTTGACATGATAATGGTCGGACAGCTTGGTGCTCTCGCGATTGCCAGCGTGGGATTAGGAGCTCAGCTTTCATGGTTCATGATGCCAATAATGTTTGCAGTCTCAACTGGAGTTTTAGCATTGGTTGCTCGTTTTGTTGGTGCTAAAGATTACGAAATGGCAAATCAAACTTTGGAGCAGGGGATTTATCTTGCCTTTCTTGTTGGGATACCTGTTATGTTAATTGGCTTATTCTTTGGGGATGATGCACTTAGAGTAATGGGTGCTGGTGAGGACGTAATTAGACTGGGCTACGAATACATCAGGGTATACTTCTTATTTTATCCCATTAACTTCATGGGTTTTGCGGCTTTTTCAGCTTTAAGAGGTGCTGGTGACACAAAAACGCCAATGAAGTTAAGCCTTTTGATGAATGTGCTGAATGTTATTTTAAACTATCTCTTAATTTTTGGAAAATTTGGTTTTCCAAGATTAGAAGTCAAGGGAGCTGCATTAGCTTCTGGACTTTCAATTGTAGCGGCGTTTATTATTGGCATGTTCCTCTTCTTAAGTGACAAGCTTGTTTTGAAGTTTAAACCCAGCTTTAGATTTGATATTTCACTGGTTAAAAGAATCCTCAGAATTGGAATTCCAGCAACGATTGAGAGAATAATCTTCAGCGTTTACAACTTCATTTACATAAGCATCGTTACAAGATTTGGTACAGTAGCTTTAGCTGCTCATCAGGTTGGCTTAAGGGTTGAAAGCATAGCCTATATGCCAGCTTTTGGCTTTAATGTTGCCACATCAGCTTTGGTTGGACAGAGCTTAGGTGAAGGAAACCCAGAAAAAGCTGAGAAGGTTGTATATGAATCACTGAAAATGGTAACGGCTTTCATGAGCGTCATGGCTGTGGTTTTGATTGCTTTTCCAAAATACCTTGTCATACCTTTCATAACAAAAAGCGACCCCAATTATTGGCAAGTTATTCACTTGGCTGCAATCTATCTCATGATTGTGGGTATAAGTGAAATTCCATTAGGCTGGCTTTTTGTTCTCAGCGGAGCTTTAAGAGGTGCAGGAGATACAAAAAGTCCGATGTATATAACAGCTGTTAGCAAATTGCTCTTTAGAATTCTCCCAGCCTATCTTTTGGGATTTGGATTTGCAATAGGTTCATTCCGCTTTGAGGGGCTTGGAGTTATTGCCGCTTGGATTGCAATGAGCCTTGAGACATTCACAACCGCTGGCTTTTTCTGGTGGGTGTTTAAGAGGGGGAAGTGGAAGTACATAAAAGTATGACACAATGTTTATAAGTATGTATGACGCCTATATATACGGTGATGTTATGGCTGTTGTCAGCATTCGTATCCCCGATGAGCTTAAAGCGAAAATGAAGGAGGTTAATATAAACTGGAGCGAAGAGATACGGAGGTTTATTGAGATGAAAATACGGGAGCAGGAAAAAAGAAAGTTGCTTGATGAGATAGATGCTTTTCTCGAAAAGGAAGTTCCTCCCATGAAAAAGGGACAAGCAGTGAAGCTTGTGAGGGATGCCCGTGATAGTAATTGACACCTCGTCTTTAATCAAATACCTCCTTCGCGAAGAGGGCTGGCGTGACGTTTCGAAGTTCCTCCGTCAGAATCAGTTGGTTTCCTTAGAAATGGCATTGATTGAAGGCGCAAATGCGATTTGGAAGCGCTGTGTTCTTCACCAAGATATTCCTCTCAAAACGGCAGAGAAATTGCTTGGTTATCTTCACTCAACTAAAGGCATAATCATATATGAGAATCCGATTGAATACTTGCCTAAGGCGGAAGAAATTGCCCTTGAGAATAACGTTACCGTTTATGATTCTCTTTACATCGCTCAGGCTCTCAAATATGGAAAGTTAGCAACCAGCGATGAAAAACAGGGAAAAGTTGCAGAAAAGCTTGGCATTGTGGTGTTCTACCTTTAGAGTGTTGAAACGTGGAATAGAGCCTCCATAAGTCTTCCGAAGAGATAGCTAACAAATGCGGCTCCTAATCCTGTGGTGACCATCTCCGTGACTTTCTTCTTTATTGAGATTCCTGAGAGTACCGATATAAAAGTCGCAACTACCCCCAGTGCTGTTCCAGCCAGTAGCACCGAGAAAGGCAGGGCAATTAGAGATGAAGACGCAAAGAAATAAGGTGTAACTGGAAATGCTACACCAATGAGGTAGGAAATTCCGGTGTATAGTGCTGCCCTCACCTCATTCTCGTCCTCTTCTTGAACGAGCAACTTAATTATTGCATCGTGATTTGAGGAAAGCTTCTCAGCAACCTCTTTTGCAACTTCCTCAGGCATTCCGCTTTCTAGGAGCTTGTCTAAAAGTTCATCTTTCGCTCTATCCGGGGAAACCCTGAACAGGACTTCCATTCTTTGTCTAATGCTCTCGTTTACTTGTCTCTGAGAGCGGACTGATATGAAAGTCCCAATTGCCATTGATAAAGCCCCGGCAACTCCAACGATGAGACCGCTAATTCCGACAAGCTTTGGGTTGTAAACGTAAACCGCTGACAATCCAGTGACTGCACCAAGAATCTCAACTAATCCATCATTCATACCGAGAACCAAATCTCGGATGTTTTCAACATGGAACCTCTGCTTGCTCTCGTAGAAGAACTTCTCATGTTCAAGCTCGTCTAAGATGACTTCACTTAACTCTCTTCTCTCTTCCTCATCGAGCTTCTCTTGATATGTTGTGAGGAATTTGAAGTACTTTTGGATTGCACTGTTTTCTCCCATCTCAAGGAGCGAAGCAACAGCACCAGGCCCTAAAATTTTCCTTAGGAGTCTTGTGCTGTAGAGCGAGAACTTGCTAACCTTTGCTTTAGATATTTTAACGCCTCTCCTTGCCAAGAAATCGTGCCAGAACTTTGCATGCTTTGCCTCAATGTTTGAAAGCCTTAGAAATTCATTCTTTAAAGCCTCGTCTTTCTCAATCTTAGCAAGCTGAGCATAAAGAACTGAGTCTGAATATTCATCTCTGTAGAATTGAAGAGCAGACTTTACCATCTCATTCATCTTTCATCCCTTAAAAAGCTGAACAAAAGGGTTTAATTAAGGTTACTGTAATGATTCTAAAGCCTCAAGCACTTCCTCAAAAGGAGCATTTGTCTTTAGAGCCGTTGGTGAGAAGTGAGTTCTCGTTGCTTTGTAGCCCTCTTTTTCAAGAATCTCGATGATTTTGGCAATTTTCCTAACCTCAAGATTGTTTCTCCTCGCTAATGCATGAGTGTCGTAGAAAAATGGAACGTCAAGCTCCTCTTTGATTATTCCTAAAAACTTCAGCACTTTCTTTTTCTCTGCAATCTCTTCTTTCTCCAATAGCTTATGCATCTCTTCAACAATTTCTTGATTCTTAAGCTCCCCAAGCCACAAAGGTCCATAAGCTTTAGGTTTACTCGGTAAAAAGCTTCTCTCAATCTCAAACTTTCCGTTATTTTCATCAAAATACAGATAACCGAGCTTTTCTAAAGTTTCATTTCCTTTCTTTGCTCCACCTTTAAACCTTAAGAAGGCCCTAAAGTAATGGTCTTTGTAATACGCAAAAAGAACTTCAAAGCCCATATCATACTTTGCAACATATCTCGCAACGGTTCCTATTAAAATCCTCAGCCCAGCTTCATGGCAGAGCTCGCCCCTTATTGGCACTGTGTTGTATTTTCTTAGACATGCCCTTGGATGAGCTCCGCAGAGGGGTGCTGTATCTGTTGCAGTGATTGCCAAAACTCCTTTTCGCTTTACACTCCTCAAGGCAGAGTCTAAGAACTCCATTGGAGAACCAAAGGGGTCTAAATCAATGAAGTCAAAATACCTAAACTGCTCATTCATTAATCTGTTGACATCTAAGTTTGTTGCAACTAAAACCTTGTTCCCTTTTAAAATTGCTTTCTTCTCATGTATCTCAATTTTACCGGAGAAGTTGAGCCTCAGATTTTTAATTATCAGCTCAAAGGCATCTGGATTTATGTCGTTCATCCAAACTTCAGTTGCTGGTGTCTCTAAAGCATACCTAATTCCCCTGATCCCTGTAGCACTTAGAGCATCTAAAACTCTCTTCGCTTTAACAACCTTAAGGAGAAGGATGCTCAAATCCCTATTCAGAGCCATCATGGGGTTGTAAAAAACTGGAGCATCATAAATACGTTCAGCTTTTGGAACAAGAACCCTTGCTTTTCCTTCACTTATTTCTATCAGCTCCATGGTACCACCAATTTATTTACAAAAAGCTTAGGTTAGGAAGAAAAGAAATCAGAGAATTTCGATGTAATCCCCAAGAGCTTGTCCGGGTAAACCTTTTTCAAACCTTACTTTAACTTCGCCCCTAACTCCATGTGGCTTGATAATTTTGCCAGCAATGATTTTTCCGCTCGGGCTCTTCCAAATGACTTTCTTTCCTATGAGCTTTGCTGCCTCTTCTCTGCTCTCAATTCCAAGAGGCTTGATAATCATGTGGTGGTTGTGCTGATTTTCCTTACTCCTCATGTAGCTTAACACTATCCCCTTCATCGCTCTCACCGTTAATGCCTATTGAAGAGAGCTTTTAAATTTATTGATCTTGATGAAAATGCACCAGGTAATAGAAACAGTTTTATCCTCCCTCAGCTATTCAGCTTTGGTGGTGATCATGAAAATGGAAAGAATAAAGAAGCTTCAAAAGTTTATAAACGAGAACTCAATTGATGCAGCGCTCATCTCTAAACGTGAAAACCTGTTCTACTTTTCTGGAGCTTCTCCGTTAGCTGGGGGATATTTAGTTGTTACTCCCGATGGGGCTATAATTTACGTTCCTGAACTTGAATATGAGGCAACAAGGGAAGAAACTGAACTACCAGTTGAAAAGTTCAAGAAACTGCCAGAACTTTATGAAAAGCTCAAACCTTATAGTGTTTTGGGAATTGAAGGTTCAACAAGCTTTTCCTTCATGAATGCACTTAAAGAAAAAGCTGAGATAAAGGAATTTAGGAGTATTGATGATGTTATAAAAGACCTTAGAATCGTAAAAACCAAAGAAGAAATCGAGATAATCAAAAGTGCGTGTGAATTGGCTGACATGGCTGTTATGGCGGCTATTGAAGAAATCAGTGAAGGGAAGAGAGAAAGGGAAATAGCAGCAAAGGTTGAGTATGTTATGAAGATGAACGGTGCTGAAAAGCCAGCCTTTGATACAATCATTGCCAGCGGTCACAGGTCAGCTCTCCCCCATGGAGTTGCAAGCGATAAGAGGATTGAGAGAGGAGATTTAGTTGTCATAGATTTAGGAGCACTTTACAGGCACTACAATTCTGACATAACAAGAACCATAGTTATTGGAAAACCCAATGAGAAGCAGAAGGAGATTTATGAGATAGTTCTTGAGGCTCAAAAGACAGCTGTTGAAAAAGCTAAGCCAGGAATGACTGCGAAAGAACTCGACAGCATAGCAAGGGACATCATAGCGGAATATGGCTATGGAGATTACTTCATCCACAGCCTCGGTCACGGGGTTGGGTTGGAAATTCATGAGCCTCCGAGAATAAGCCAGTACGATGAGACTGTCCTCAGGGAAGGAATTGTCATAACGATTGAGCCAGGAATTTACATTCCAAAGCTTGGTGGCGTCAGGATTGAGGATACAGTTGTTATAACGAAAGATGGAGCTAAGAGGCTCACAAAGATGGAGAGAGAGTTGATTTAAATCTAACTTTGCATAACATAAACTATAAAAATATCCTAGAAACTATTAGTTTGCCCTAATTTTTCTATTCTTGTTCCTTTATGTACCACTTATAATGGCAGAATAAAAATTATAAATTTTAAAAACTAACTATTCAAGATAGTTTATATAAACTTAAGTTGGAGGTGTGTACATGAGGAGAAAATCTATTATAGTAATGCTGCTCTTAGTTTTACTAATATCTTCCACATTGTCACAGGCGGATATACAACAGGAGAAAGATCAGAGCGAAGTACAAGGAGACGAAACAGTAAATCCCTTTTTTGCTCCTCTCTTAGAGTTATTAGAAAACTTGACATATGAAGACAGAGAAGTTCTTCTCAGTGCACTTGAACTGATGATTAAGGAAATGATTAATGGAACAATAGTAGTTTCAGAAAACATGAAAATTACAAACATTACAAGGACTAGTGAGGGCTTAAAGTTTGAGTTGTGGTATCTTAATAACACTAACCCGATAAAAATCAGGTATTATGAATGGAAAAATCCAGAAAAAGCTCTTCATACTATAGAAAGGTTAAAAACAGACGGCAATATTACAGATTCCGAGATTAAAGAACTTTCTAAGGATTTACAAGTTGTTCCTTTATCAATACCTTACAGCGTTGTGATAAAGGACATCGATTATCTAACAAATGATGGAAATGGCGAGTATGTAATCCTTTACAATCCAAGTAGTTCCTCAGCGAATATTCCAGGTTGGTACATAATGGATAGCTTTGCCTACAATAATAACGAATGTTGGAACTATGATGGAACACCAAAAGACTCATGTGAATATTATGGTAGAGAACACATAATCAGGGTTTATGGCACAATTGCCCCATTTGGAACATATATTGTAAAAGTTGCTTCAAGCCCGGAGGATGCTATCCTTAATAATGATGGAGACACTGTGTATTTAGTTGATTCACTGGGAAACGTTATTAGCACATACCATTATTCATCTTCTCCTGAGATAACTGTAGAGGATATCTATTACTATCCAAGCAAACCTTCTCCCGGAACTCCAGTAGATTTCACAATAAAGCTTGATAACAGAGGAGCATTGGGAGGCGCTGGAACCCTTCAGCTTGTTATAGATGGAGAGATACTCAAAAGTGAGAGTGTTTATGTGGAAAAATACTCAATCAAGTATTTCCGCTTCTATGATGCATGGACTGCAGAGCCTGGCACCCATGTTGTAGTTGCAAAGTTTATTCCTTCTTATTCAGGAGGGAAAGAGTCAACGGAAATTACTTGGATTTCTGTACCCACTGTGAGCATAACCAGTGTAAATTATCCTTCCCCAGTTATTGAAGGTAGGGATATTAAATTTGATGTTTTAGTCAATAATCCTGCCTCTGAAAAAGTGGATGTTACCCTAAAGCTGTTAGTTGATAATGAACAAAAATGGAGCTTTTCGGGATATGTATTGCCTGAGCAAAGTTATCAATTCTATCTAATTTGGAAGGATCCTACACCTGGAACTCACAATGTCACTATTGAGCTCTGGGAAGATAGTGAACTCAGAGATACATGGAAGAAGACAATCTACGTGAAACCTAACTTACCTCCAAAAATAACTAACATAACAATTCCTGAAGAAGCATATTCCGGGTATAGATTTGATGGGACAGTAACGGTGTACGACGAGGAGAGTGATGAGGTATATGTCAGAGTCTACGTTAATGATGAGTATAAGTTCACAATAGGTCCAATTGCCTCTGAAGAAACTGCAAGCTACTATTATTATCCAGTGATAAACAACTGTACCGAGGAGCTTAGATTTATGTTTGTCCCAGTGGATGAGAGGGGTAACGTTGGGACACCCGAAGAGAGGACTGTTCTTGTTAAACTGGACACTGACTTTGATGGCTGGTGTGATATTGAAGAAATAGAAAAGTACAAGACAGACCCATATAAATGGGACACTGATGGGGATGGTATAAAAGATTCAAAAGATGTGGACCCACTAACAAGGAACTTAACATTAACGGTGTATGTCTTTCGTGCAAGAGTTCTCGATCCAGTTGATGAATGGCTTTCCGCTGATTATCAGAAAGCTGACATGACCTTGGAGATTGAAGCTAATCTCGGACATGGTAACATTGTATGGCAGAGTTTTACAATATCAGATAATCAGGATGATGCTGAGAAATCAATAATACTAACTAACGACACGCTTGTAAATATGGAGCTTCAGCAGATAGCCAAGTTTACAGTTGATATCCCAGAGTACTTTGAGTTTATATGGATTTACTTCAAGCTCTTTGACAGAGATACTCTGTCGTCTTGGGATATGCTCGATATATCTCCAGAAAGCGGGACAGATGAGGAAGACAAGATGGCTAAAGTTATGTTCTCTGTAAAGAGTGGTACGTGGGGCTTCCATGATTATCCAAATGATCACAGAGTCTACTTTGGCTATGGTCATCTGAGCGGTTGCGGTGATGGTTCCTGTGGTGATTTAGACTCAAGCACTGACATTGAACCATTCGTCAAGTACTACGATGAGCTTGAAGCCATGGGTTATGATTTAAGCATTGTTAACATCACAGATGCTAGGGGATGGGATGGAATTGAGAGTGTAGAGGTCAAAGATTATCAAAAAGGGAAGCTCTATCAGTATTCCAAGCCTGAAGAGGCAGTTTTATTCACCCTAGCTTTGCCAAACGGAACTGAGAGGAAGGTCTTAGTAATCAACAAGAGAAACGCTAAAGTTCAGGTGCAGAACCTTCCAAGTGAAGATGTTAAAGTACTGTCCACGGATAGTGAAGCGAGTAATGGAAATATTACAGTTAAACAAAATGCAACAGCAAGAAAACGTGTAAGATATGAAGCAGTCTTTGTCTTCAAGGAACAGAATGAGGATGCAAAGGAGCGAGAAATCCAAGCTTTAAGCGACAGTGAAACTGAAAGCACTCCTACTGCGTTAACCTTTGATGCCCTAGCGACCTCAGAAGATAGTGATGAAGATGACGCCGAGATATGTTCCTCATCAAGCTGAACGATGCTGATGGGGATGGAATACCATTCTACAAAGAGTTAGAGCTTAACAAAGAGCTTGAGGAGAGAGGCTACAGTGAAAGGTTCAATCCAAAGGAGAATGACATGTACGGAGATTACGACGGTGATGGAGTTCCAAACAGTGTAGAGCTGTTTATTGGGAAGGATCCTGCAAAGCCAGATGTTCTCGGAATAAAACTGACGGTTGCCGTCGGATTTAATGCCAACCAGACTTACCTTACTCAGCTCATTAAGGGCTTCCAGAGGGCGAGTCAGGTGGTTTACGATTACACGGATGGGTATGCGATGATAACGGAGATCAGCATAAAGAACAACGTGCAGGTAGGCAGTGAAGAGTGGGAGAGCTATATGGTGAGAGTTAAACCCGAGTCTAATGATACTCTGTTAACTTACCACGGTTTCTGGTACTGGAAGTGGGTGAAGAACCTTCCAGGCAAGGAGGGTGGATATGTCCTGCTCTTCAGGGAGTTCGGAGATAAAACCCCAGACGAGTACTATCGGGGAATAGCCCACGAGCTCGGACACTTTGTTTTTGGTATAGGGGATGAGTACATAACCCATACATGCAGGTATATCATAGAATCTCGTGAATGGGAGTGTATTAGTTATGATAACATGACAGCAGAGCTCTCCAAGAGGGACATCAACTTTATACAGTTGCCTACTATCATGAACAAAGCAGAAAAATTCAGTGAATTAAGTATTCCCCACAATTACCAATGGTTCAATCAACAATTGTATGAACTGCAGAACACGCTAATCCAAATATACACCGACTATGGGTGGGATGTAAACTCATGGGAAAACTTTACAACGGCACACTGGGAGATTAAATTCCAAATAAACAGCCAGGGGGTGACACATACTTCAGCATGGGAAATGGTATTTGACATCCTCTCAAAAGACTATCTTGTGTCCTTCAATGGGGTACAAAATATCAATGCGGGCTTAGAACTTGATCTGGATTTCAATAATACAAGAGATGAGAGGTTGCCTTTTGATTATATACCCAGAACTGGACCGTATACTGGAGTTGGATATTATCTAAGAGTTCTATATCAGGAGGGATCACAATGAAAAGATTGTTCATAACAATTTTTCTTTTTTCCTTGGTATTAACTCCAGCTATTCACCTCCTAAAGGCAGTTAGTCTATGGGACGTGCTAGAAGAAAATCAAAGCATTAAGTATATCCTCATTGATGGAACTGGCCCAAATATCCCAACTAATCCGTTCAATGATTCAAGCATTATGAAGGTGAGGATAATATATCCGTACAACAAAACTCATGATATCCTTGTAGAGTACACAAAAAATAGAACAACCAAAAGAATGATTCCTACAAAGAACATCAGCCCCTTTAGGATTTCAGACTGGGATATAGATGCATTTCTGGAGAAATACTATGAATACATCAAGATATACAATAACGCTCCTATCAAGAAATGGACTCTTGAAATTACAAATTTTGACATTGGTGTAACAGTATTCATGGATGATGGAATTTACAGTGAGTTTGACTGCTACGGACCAAAGAACCTCTCATGCTATTCCCAATTCCACTCCCCTCGAAAATACACACCAAACGAGGGTAACAAGACAATCTGCGGGCCAACGCTGTTAATTGGATTAGCATTGGTTCCCCTACTAACAAGAATGAAAGGCAGATAGATATTTCAATAGCCCATACACTGGTGTCGGCTACTTCATGGAGGTGACTTTTCTTTTTTCAAGCCTTGCCCTTTAGGGTGGGGTGCAGTGTTCGAAAATTTGGTTTTTGAGCAGGAAAGCAAGAGAAAGGTTTAAATACTAAGCTGTACTAATACTTAATGGTGGGAGCATGGGAGTAATAACTGTCTCCGTTGACGATAGAGTTGAGAAAAGGTTTAGGGAGCTCGTGGTGGGGAAATATGGGCGGATTAGGGGGGCACTGGGAGTTGCGGTAACTGAGGCCATGAAACTCTGGATTGAAAAAATCGAACGGGAAAAGAAATGAAGCGTTCTGCAACAGTCAAACTCCAGCCCTCAAAAGCCCAAGAGAAAACCCTCTTCGAACTAGCCCAAGCCACAGCCACAATCTGGAACAAAATCAACTACGAGAGGCTGAAGCAGTTTAAAAAGTTTGGAGTAGTGGACTTTGCCACCACGGAAAAAGAAGCATACTACGCCTTAAAAGACTGGGTTGGTGGCTCGACAGTCCAACAACTGGCTAGAAAGAACGCTGAAGCCTGGCGTTCATTCTTCTCCCTGAACAGGAAGAAAAAACTGCCCACCTGGTTCAAGCCAAAACCACCAAAATTCGTCAAGGAGGAGAATGGGAGAAAGCTCTTCATCATTCCGCTTAGGAACGACCAGTACAGAATTGACGGCAACGTAATCGAGTTGAAGCGTCTTGGAAAATTCGGCAGGCTAAGTCGAGGGCAGAATACATTTGAAGGGCAAGCAGGGGAGGCTTGAAATTATTTACGACGATGTAAAGCGGAAATGGTATGCTCACATTAGTTTTAATGTTGAAGAGAGACTATCCAAAAATGGTTGGGTTAAAGTTCCAAGACAGCCGAAAGGAAACCTCACGGCTGGTATTGACTTGGGAGTGAACAATTTAATGGCTGTTTATGTCGAGAATGGTGAGAGTCTCCTCGTGAATGGTAGGCCACTAAAGAGCATTGCATTCTACTGGCAGAAAAAGATAGCGGGATACCAGTCTAAACTCAACAAGTCGGGTTGTAGAAAGAGTAGGAAATTAAAGAGAATGCATGAAAAGGCTAAACTCCAAGCAAAACACTACATCAACACTGCAGTGAGGCGGACTGTTGAAAGGCTCTATCAGTTGGGCGTTAGCAGAATTGTCGTTGGGTATCCTAAAGAAATTGCAAGAGAACCTAATAAGGGTAAAAAGCAAAACTTCATTCTTTCTCACGTTTGGTGTTTTAACACTGTAATAAAACGTTTAACTGAGGTTGCGGAAGAGTATGGTATTCGAGTCCTGCTTGTTGATGAGGCTTTCACTTCCCAGCTTTGCCCTTTCTGCGGCCAACGCCACTATAGAATCTTTAGGGGTTTGTTTAAGTGTCGCAGAGAGGGCGTTGTAATGAACGCTGACTTGGTTGGAGCGTTCAACATTTTAAAGAAGGTTGTGAAAACGATAACCCCGAACTTGGGCGGTTTGTATGCCCAAGGGAGGGGTAACTGGCCGGAGACCCGGCCAGAGGGGTCGAAAAGTCCGCCTTTATTGGGCTTTAATGAGACCCCTCAAACCTCCCTGTCAATGGCGAGGGGTTAACTCGTTGGAACCCTCACAAAGGGGGAGGAGGTCAGAAAAGCAAACCTCAAAGACAACAAATATGAAAACACAATCGTCATTGAAGAGCTTGAAAGTGAAGTTAGAAAGTTTATAGAGAATGCCTCAATACCTCGATTCTCCCCAAGCGGGACAAAGATGAGTTTTGTAAGACCCAATGAAGAGAAAAAGACAAGTGAACTTTGGCTCGTTGATTTAAGGTCAATGAGCGCCAAGAAGCTTATGGAGACTAAGAATATCCTCAATGTGAGCTGGAATGACGATGATAGACGTTTGCTAATCACCGGGTTTAAGAGGAGAGAAGATGAGGACTTTATATTTGAGGATGATGTTCCGGTGTGGTTTGACAACAAGGGCTTCTTCGATGGCGAAAAAACAACTTTCTGGATTTATGACACCGAAGGAGAGGAAATTTTAGACGAGTTCACAGCTGATAAATTTTCCTCTGGAATTTGGCATGGTGAAGAGATAATCTACAACGTTCCCCACAGAGAGGACAACAAACCTCAGTTCTTTAAGTTCTACGACATCTACCGCTATAAAGATGGAGAGAGCGAAAAGGTATTCGAAAAAGTGTCATTTACAGCAATTGACTCCAATGGAAAGAATGTTCTGTTCATAGGAAAGCCAAGGAAGGAAAAAATTAGTGAGCATGATTACCTCTACGTTTGGGATGGTAAAGAAGTCAAACCGCTAACAGAGCGCTTCATTTACAACAACTGGGATGGAAAGCTTGACGCTAAAGGAAACGTTTACTTCCTAAGCCCAAGAGAGGGAAGAGTCTCATTATACAAGCTTAGTGAAGATGAGCTGATTCCAATAGTTGATGAGAACGCTTGGGTCATGGGATTCGATTTGAGCAACGACGGAAAAGTTGCTCTCCTAAAGCAGACAGACACAAAGCTCAGCGAAGTCTTCCTCTGGGACGGAAAACTCAAGCAAATAACTGATTACAATGATCCAATTTTAGCAAAACTCAAAACGAGACCAATAAAGCACTTCTGCTTCAAAAGCCTTGATTTGGAGCTTGACGGCTGGTACATCAAGCCTGACATTAAAGAGGGTGAAAAAGCTCCAGTCATAGTGTTTGTTCATGGCGGTCCAAAGGGGATGTACGGATATTATTTCAAATACGAAATGCAGTTAATGGCTGACAAAGGCTACTACATAGTTTTCGTCAACCCAAGAGGAAGCAACGGTTACGACGAAGACTTCGCCTTAAGAGTTCTTGAGAGAACAGGCTTAGAAGACTTCCAAGACATAATGAACGGAATTGAGGAATTCTTTAAACTTGAACCTCAGGCAGATAAGGAAAGGGTGGGAATCACGGGAATAAGCTACGGGGGCTTTATGACGAACTGGGCGCTAACACAGAGCGATTTGTTCAAGGCTGGAATTAGCGAGAACGGCATAAGCTACTGGCTTACAAGCTATGCCTTCTCAGATATAGGCTTATGGTTCGACAAGGAAGTTATCGGCGACAATCCACTTGAGAACGAGAATTACAAAAAGTTAAGCCCACTATTCTATGCAGAAAACGTTAAAGCCCCAATACTAATCATCCACAGCCTTGAAGATTACCGGTGCCCGCTCGATCAGAGCGTTATGTTTTACCACATGCTCAAGGACTTGGGAAAAGAGGCTTACATTGCAATCTTCAAGAAGGGAGCGCATGGACACAGCATAAGGGGTTCACCAAGGCACAGAGCAAAGCGCTACAAGCTCTTCATGGAGTTCTTCGAAAGAAAACTGAAGAAATATGAGGAGGGCTTTGATATAGAGAAGATACTGAAGGAAGAGAAGGGAGAGAATTGATATCATCCAAATCTCCTCCCAACAACACCCCAAGCCTCCTCTACCCTCCTCACATTTTTGAAGCCAACTTTTCTTAGCCTTTCCATAACGCCCCTTTGCAAATCCTTTCTCCTAAATTTCTTTCCAGGGTTACCGACATAGTGAAAGACCCTTCCTCCGGGCTTAAGGACTCTAAAGAGTTCAGCATAAAACTCCTCACTGTAAAGCTCACCGGCCAGTGAAAACCTTGGAGGGTCATGGATAATCACATCAAACGTCTCATCCTTAAACTTCCTGATAACCTCAAAAACATCACCTTGAATTACTTGAATGTTCTGGGAGTGAAAGACCTCATAGCTCCAAGGATTTAGCTTAGCAAGCTCAATAACGTTTGGGTCTTTTTCTACAGTTATCACATAAGCCCCTCT
This sequence comes from uncultured Thermococci archaeon, assembly GCA_964615185.1. Taxonomy (GTDB): domain Archaea; phylum Methanobacteriota_B; class Thermococci; order Thermococcales; family Thermococcaceae; genus Thermococcus_B. Next base: position 8,600 of record CAZTOS010000027.1, on the reverse strand, counting down.
CTTTGCGCTCTCTATTGCTGTGTAACCCAATCCCATGCAAGTGTCAAGAACAAATTCGCCTTCCTTTGGCTCAACAGCTTTAATCTTAGCCCTTGTATCCCAAAGAGGATTTGTATCCTTGGTTCGGTGCATTCTTATTCCATTAATCTCTATCGTTGGCGGGATCGTTGGAACAAGCTTGTAGAAGTGCTCACCAGCAATGGCAGCTTTAAAAACGTGCCCATCCCTCACGAAATAAACTGTGCCATCATCTTTTGCTATCTTCTCGATGATTTCCTTCTCAACTTCACTCCCATCAGGAAAAATTATCTTGTCTTCTTCAACTTTTATTACAAAAGTTCTGTTTGTTTTTCTCAAATCGAGGTTTAACCTAACCTCACCCTTTGAGAGCAGAACCCTACGTGCCTCTCGAAAGGTTAGAAAATAGGCTTGAAACTCAGGCTTCAAGTTAATCACCGAAGAAGCTTCTGATGTCCTCTATCGTCAATTCTCTGATTAAAGAGTCATCGGTGAACAACGGCAAATTTAGCAGATCAGCAAGAGCAATAAAATATGAGTCAAATCCACTGGCACCAGTAGATAATGAAATCTCAAGGGCTTTTTCAATTAGCTCCACATCGTAATGTAAGTTGTAGTTTTCAGAAATTGTTATCGTTGCTAATAATGCTTTATCAGCATCTCCAGTTACTCTTTTTATAACTCCCGCAACTTCAACTTTAGCGACTGCTGGAATGTGAACTTCACTATTTCTTTCCTCAATAAGTCTCATCAGATATTTACATTTTTCATGTGTTTGTCTTTCTCTGTTGTACACTTTCTCCGGAAGGTTTCGGGGTGGTGAGAGAAGCGCCTTTAAAATAACGGAGGAATCAAGAATCACTCCCATATTTTCCTCTCCCTGCCTTCTTTTAGAGCTCTTTCAACATCTTCTTTGACTTCAACATTTTCAAATACTTTTAAAAGCTCCTTAATTGAAGGCTTTATAATTAGCTCCACTTCCATTCCTTCTGGAAGATTAAGTTTTTTCTTTGGCTTTAACACTCCCTTCTCATAAACGGCTACAATTTTTGTGACCACTAAGCTCACCAATATTAAACTTAAAGAGGGGGTTTAAAAATTCACCCCTAACCAACAACTCTTTCAAAAACCCTCTCGAAGTTCTTGAAAGCTATTGCTTCAACTTCCTTTTTGCTGAACCTCTCATTCAGCTTTTCCAAAAGTGCTGGGATTTTGCTCTCATTCTCAAAGCCTTCAACGCTCTCTCCTTTCCAGCCTTTCAGATAATACACAAAATCAAAACCTAAGCCAACGTGCCGATAGCCAGCTAAATCAGCCATGTAAGCAATGTGCTCAAGGTATTTATCAAGCGTCGGCTTTTCTTTGTCAACAAAGCTTGGAATCGCTACAGCTCCGATGACTCCGTCTCTCTCAGCTATCGCCTTAATCTGCTCATCCGTTAGATTCCTCTTATTGTCGCAGAGAGCTTTTGCATTTGAATGCGAAGCTATAACTGGAAAGGCCGTCGTTTCAAGGGCATCCCAGAAGCCCTTCTCGTTTATGTGGCTTAAATCAACTAATATTCCAAGCTCCTCGGCTTTTCCAAGAACTTCAACTCCAAAGTTAGTCAAGCCACCGTTAGTCCTCTCAAAGACGCCATCCCCTATTGCATTTCTTAAGCTCCATGTTAATGTTAGAACCCTCAATCCAAGCTCGTAAAATATTTCAAGCAAATCCAAGCTGTCCTCTATTGGCTCTCCACCCTCCAAGCCAAGCCATAGAGCAACCCTACCGTTTTTTATGGCATTTCTCATCTCTTCAACAGTTGTCACAACTGCAAACTTCTCGCTTTCAAGGACATCTTTGTAGAGCTGGTTTATAACCTCAAGCCCATACCTCAAAGCTTGATGCCTTTTATCTGGCCTTGTCCAAACTGCCATAACACGAGCTTTTATGTATTCTCCAAAGAACTTCTCGAATTCATGGTCAAGAACTCTACTCTTTCCTTCTTTTCGCATGTCATAGACATAAGTGGGCAAATCAGAGTGCGCATCAAAGATCATGCTACCACCAAGAGCAGAATGAGTTTTAGAGTATTTAACCATACATACCTACAAAGCAGCGATATTAATACACCACTACTCCCGAACACCCTTATAAACTTCTCAAAACTAATAGTACTCACGAACACATCTAACTGATAAACGGTGATAAAAATGCTCACCTTAGCGCTATACAACTCGTATGACCCTAAGAGAATTCATGAAGCTCATTTGAGAGCAATTGCCAGGGCAGCTCCTATTTGCTATGCATTTGATTTCCACTTAGCACTGATTGGATTCCCGTTTAATGAGAAACCTCTCGATTTGGCAGAGAGGATATCCGAAAATACAACAATCGGAGAGGGAGGAAAATACCTCCTCGAGCTTGCTAAGAAAAACAAGTTTCATCTGTTGGAATTTCCAAAAAGGGGATTTCCACCTCAGTTTGGACATATAATAGCAACAACAAGAAAGCCCAATAAAGATAAAGAAATAACGGCCATAGAAGTTGCCAAAAGAGCATTAAAAGGGGAAAGCTTTATGTTGATTGTCGGCTTAGGGAGGCATGGCCTTCCAAAGGAAATCTTTAAGTTAGCTGAGTACCACTTGGACATAACGGACAGCAAAAGGATAAGCTTAGAAACATGCACTGCAATAGGGGCAATACCCACTAAAATTAGAACCTTAATGGAGGCGCTAAAATGGGAGAAAAAACAAAAGACTGGAAGAATGATCTCGTATTCATAATAGTCTCCCTAATTGTCATATTTGCAATACATAATGGATTAAAAATAGCCTTGCACACTGATTCCCCCCTTGTCATTGTTGTAAGTGGTTCAATGGAACCCGTGTTCTACAGGGGTGACGTCGTGCTCCTCAAAGGTGTCAAGCCTGAGGACATAAAAATAGGTGATGTGGTTGTTTACAAAAGGCCATATACTAAATATCCAATAATTCATAGAGTTAGAGCAATTGAAAAGCTCATGATAAACGGTAAAGAAGAACTCTGCTTCGTTACTTGGGGGGACAACAACCCTGCACCTGATCCTTACCCATACAGTGGGAAAATCCTACCATGTGTTCCTCAAGAAGCTGTTGAGGCAAAAGCCCTGCTAATCTTTCCAAAGATTGGTTTGATTCCGCTGGAAATTAGAGAAAGATTGGGCTTAACCTGAGGGATGATGTAAGGGTGGGTGGCTGAGCTGTGATGACCTAATCGGCCCCTGACCCTATGGACTCTCAAACCCCCGATGCTCTCAGTTACTGGGGGGCTAACACCCCCACACCCCCTTCTTGATGAGAATCTGCTACTCAAAGGCTTTTGCAAAGAGCTACAGACTTCTGATGAAACTTTTCCTTCGCAAAGTTGCTCGGCAGAGATGCCTCAAAGTTGGCATGCCTTTTTGTGATTGCTTTATTGGGTGAGTTTACTCTTCAATTGCTGGTTTTTACAGAGTTTCTAATTATTTAAGCGCCCAAGGGGCACTGATGGGGTGAAATCCTCATAATGGGCCCATTTTAATAAACTCAAAAAGTTATAGAACTCTTTTTGAAAGCATGTCCATTTCCATGTTTTTTAAACAGTCAAACCTCTTTGGTCAAGCAAAGGTTGCTCAGTGGTGACCGCTTTCATCACCCTTCAGAAGGGCTTAGGCATCATCATCGC